>DATFWM010000647.1:0-2653 GCA_035259295.1 Blastocatellia bacterium
CGGTGGTCGGAGGCACCAGCGAATGGATAATCGAGCAGATCATTGCCGGCAGCATTGACGCCGGTTTGGTCTCGCTTCCGGTTGAAGCGTCGGACGTGACGACCGAAATGCTGCGCAGCGACCGGCTTGTTGCCGCGATGAGCCCGCAACACAAGCTCGCCCGCTCGCGAATGATCATCGGCGAAGAGCTTTCGTCGGAGGCTTTGATCCTGGGAGAAAAGGGCGGCAATACTCGACGGTTGATCGATCTGTTTTTCGAAAAGAAAAAGCTCGAGCCGAACATCGTGATGGAGCTTCAGCGCACTGAAGCCATCGTCAAGATGGTCGAGCTTGGATTTGGTATAACTATTCTTCCACGAGGCTCAATGCACAAGCAATTGGCCCGAGGCACAATTCGAGCTGTTCCCGTTCGGGACCTTGACGTCAAGTGGGAATTCGGAGTGGCCTATCTCAAGAGCGATTACCTGACACCCGCGCTTGAATCATTTCTTCAGCTCTGCCGCGCGTATATCGGCAGCAAAGGTCAAACCGTCGCGGGTGAGTGACTATCTGCAGATTGCCAGATAAGATTCAGGCTTTTGTCAGTGTCGCGGGTCGCCCTAAAACTTGATTATCTGTGTCATCTGCGTTATCTGTGGAAACAATGACTCTTCAGGAAACAATGCGAGAGCGCGTGAGGGCCGCAATCAACAGCACGTTTGACATCGACCTTGCGGAGATTCAAGTCGAAGTGCCACCTCGCACCGAGCTTGGCGATCTTGCTTTTCCAGTCGCGTTCGAGCTTGCGAAACGCTTAAAATCAGCCGCTGGTCAAAAACAAAACCCAAGAGACATCGCAACGCGGCTGGCCGCCGAGCTGCGGGGCACACCGGGGATCACGCGCGTTGATGTCGCGGGCGCCGGTTATTTGAATCTCTATCTTGACCGAGCCGATTTCTTGCTGAACAGCCTCGATGACGAGTCTGTGATCGAGCCGCAATTGGGCGGCAAGATCATAGTTGAGCACACAGCCGTCAATCCCAATAAAGCAGCGCACATCGGCCACCTGCGCAATGCGGTGCTCGGCGACACGACGGTGAGGATGCTTCGCGCGGCAGGCGAAACGGTCGAGGTGCAAAACTACATCGACAACACCGGCGTGCAAGTCGCCGATGTCGTGGTCGGTTTCAAGCACCTTGAGCAAATGACGCTCGATCAGATCAAAGCCATTGAGGATAAGTTTGATTACTATTGCTGGGACCTTTACGCGAGAGTCGGAAGTTTCTATGAAGAGGACCCTGCGAGGCTGACGTTTCGAACTGAGGCCCTGCATGCGATCGAGGCAGGCACCGGCGAGATTTACGAGATGGCGGATTACATCTCGACGCGAATCCTGCATTGTCACTTGAAGACTATGGCGCGAGTCGGGGTTGAGTATGATCTTCTGCCGCGCGAGTCCGATGTGCTTCATCTGAATCTGTGGAGCCGCACCTTTGAATTGTTGAAGCAACGTGGCGCTGTCGAGCATGCGACCGAAGGGCGGCTCGCCGGATGCTGGGTTATGAGGTCACCAGAAGAATCCGAGGCAGGCGATGAAACGGAGCACGAGTTGGATAAGGTGATCGTCAGGTCCAACGGGACGGTGACCTACACCGGCAAGGACATCAGCTTTCACCTTTGGAAGCTCGGCCAACTTGATTTGGATTTCTATTACAAGAAGTTTCACGATTACACGAACAGACACGTGGCGTGGATCACCACATTCGATCCGATCGAGAACAACGTCGACCATCCAGAGTTTGGAAGCGGCGCGGCGTACTTCAACGTGATCGATGTAGGCCAGTCCTACCCCCAACACTACGTGAAGCTTGGCGTGATGGCGGTCGATCACGACGAGCGAGTCGAGCGCAGCGCGCATCTCGGTTATGAGAAAGTCGTATTGAGCACATCAACCGCGCAACAACTCGGTCAGCCAGTCTCCGAGGAAGACCGCAAGCGAGGAATCGTTAGTATGTCCGGGCGTAAAGGGCTGGGCGTAAAGATCGATGATTTCATCGACCAGCTCGAAGCCAATGCTTTGGCCGAAGTCACCAGCCGCCATCCTGACTTGAGTGAGCTGGAACAACGAGACGTTGCACACAAGATCGCGGTCGGAGCGTTGCGCTATTTCTTGCTGAAATACACGCGCAACTCGATCATCACTTTCGATTTCAAAGAGGCACTGGCGTTTGACGGCGAAACAGGACCATACGTTCAGTACTCGGTTGTGCGAGCGAACTCGATCTTCCGCAAGCTGGCAGACGCCGGAATAGAAGTGACTGAGTCTGATCTTAGAGAGCTCCCGCGCGAGCGCCTCAGCGGGCTGTTGACGGGGGAAGCAGGTGATGACCTTTGGGCGCTGTTGTACCTGGCCCAGCGACTCGCGGATGTCGTGCGGGGAGCGGTGACCGCGCTCGAGCCGGCCATCGTCGCGAAGTGGGCCTTCCAGCTTGCGCAGCGATTCAACATCTTCTATCACAACTATCACATTCTGTCAGAGCAAGACGCAGCGCGTCGCGCATTGCTGATTGCGATTACAAGCGTCGTCCGGCGACAGTTGATTCGCGCGTTGGATGTGCTGGGGATCGAGGCACCCGAGAGGATGTAGAACTTTATGCTCATCGTAATGAAACCC
>DATFWM010000648.1:0-3951 GCA_035259295.1 Blastocatellia bacterium
TCAGCGCGGCTTTGCCTGATTGCGTCTGCGATCGCGTCAGATTCGTTCGGCGCGAAGTAACCATTGCGATATCCGGCCACCCGTAGATTCGGATGCCGGGCAGTGAGTCGTGCTATCACGCCTCGGACTGATTCGTCTCCCGCGCCCAGGAAGTAAACGGATAAGCCGCGCTCGGCTGCGTGCTCAACCAGACGCTGGAAGAGGTCGATCCCCGTCACTCGCTGCTTTAGCGATTGTCCCAGGAAGCGCGAGGCCCACACGATAGACATCCCGTCGGCGGTCACCAGATCAGCTTCGCACAGGATTTGTTTCAATCGGTCATCTCGATTGGCAGTGACTATCTTGGCCGCGTTAACCACCGCCCCGTAATGCGACCCGCCTGCGGAAATCAACTTGTCGATGGCTGCGACGGTTTCGTCTTCAGTGAGATTTGCTACGGGAGCGCCACAAATCCACGAGAAGGCGAGGGGGCGAGTGGGAGAGGGGGCGAGATTGCCCACTCGCCCCCTCTCCCACTCGCCCCCTCGCCTTGTCGCCTCACCGGTCATGCATCACTCGCCGTCGTCTTCAATATTGATCTTCTCGCGAACGAGATACGTGGGTTTGTTTTGAGACTCGTGATAAGTGCGGACAATCATCTCCGCAAGCAGGCCCATGAAGATGAACTGAACTCCCATCGCGAACATAATCATCGAAAGAGTCGCCAGCGGCATGCGATTCAAGTGCACCCCTTCGACTATCCGGTAATACATCGAGAACGCAAATGAAAAAAGCGAGATAACAAGGCACGCCAGACCAGCTGTGCCGAACAAATAAAGCGGCTTGGTCAGGTAGCTCGACAGAAACTTGATCGTGATCAGGTCGAAGAGCACTTTTATCGTTCGCTCAAGCCCGTATTTCGAATGGCCAGCGTTGCGCTCGTGATGAGCGACGGGTATCTCGGTAACTCGCGCGCCCGCCCATCCTGCGTAAATCGGGATGAAGCGATGCATCTCACCATAGAGCTTCACGTCGGAGATCACGTCGCGGCGATAGGCCTTTAGGCTGCAGCCGTAATCATGCAGCTCGACGCCGCCGAGTTTCGAGATCAGCTTATTCGCCATTTGTGACGGAAGCTGCCGAGTGAGCCAGATGTCTTTGCGGTCCTTGCGCCAGCCCGACACGACGTCGTAGCCCTCGTCGAGTTTTTCGAGCAAGCGAGGGATGTCGGCGGGATCGTTTTGAAGATCGGCGTCCATCGGGATCAGAATCTGCCCGCGTGCGTGATCGATGCCCGCGCTCATCGCGGCAGTCTGGCCGTAGTTCCGTCGCAGCGAGATGACTCTCACGCGCAAGTCTTGCTCGGCGATCTCTCTGAGCTTCGCAAGGCTGTTATCTGTCGAGCCGTCGTCGACGTAAATCACCTCGTAATCGCGCCCGAGCCTTTCAAGGGCTTCAGTCAGTTCAAAATTGAGTTGGCCGATGCTGTCAGCTTCGTTGTAAACGGGGAGGAAGACCGAAATCTCCGGACCAGCCAGCTTCCCTGGTCTGGTCCACTGGCTGGGCCACTCATCAAAGTCAGCAACCGCTTGATCATCGACAACAAGCGTGTAGAGATTTTCATCTGGAAAATCGTTGAGTCTTACCGAGAGTTTCCTACCGTCCAGCTTCGTCTCGTAGGGAGAGGACGGATCCGAGCCTTCCGTCCACACGATCTCCTCTTCAAAGTAACTCGGCGTCGGTGCACCGTGAGTTTTATGCAATTTCGACATCTTGGTCTTCGCCCCGCGTCGTTCTAGAGACCGAGCAGTCTGTTTAATTCGCTATCCGTGCGATGCGACCGGCTATTATCGCTTCGTAGATGTCATCTCCCTCAATCCCAACTTCCTTCAGGCGCGCAACGAGAAACTCGAACGAAGGTCCATCCGGGCTTCCGTACTTTATGGTGTCCCTCGCGCGCAACAGCTCACGTTCGCGTTTGTCTCCCATCATACTGCGGGCTGCGCGCCGCGCTTCGTGTCGAATGCGCCACGCTCGCTCGGCTCGATCTCGCGCGGGGAGCCCGCGTCTAATCCAAGCCTGATTCAGCTCCACAATTGTGGTGATGCGTTCCAAGTACCAGCGACGAATTTCAGAATTGGTCTTGTGCTTCCCCGCCTTAGAAGCCTCATCCACCATGAAAGATTAGACACAACGAGTTTCAGACTCAAGGCGCTGATGCGGCTGGCTCTGGAACCATTCGACAAACTTTTGTATTCCCTCTTCGATCCCCGTTTGAGGATCATAGCCGAGCAACCGTCGAGCTTTGCTTATGTCCGCATAAGTCAACGGCACATCGCCCGGTTGGGCCGGCTGATGATCTATAGTTACTGGCCTGCCAAGCGCCTGCTCGAGAAGTTCAATCAATCGTCGCAGCTCGACGGTCTGAGACCCGGCAAGGTTTATCATTTCAAACTGACTCTGATCATAACGCATCGCGGCCACCACGCCCGCGATGATGTCGTCAATGTAAGTGTAATCCCGTCGCGTCGTGCCATCACCGAAAACCGGCAGCGGCTTGCCTGCTGCTATTAACTTCGCGAACTTATGAATCGCGAGGTCCGGCCTCTGCCGCGCGCCGTAGACCGTGAACAGCCGCAGACAAACGACTCGCAAATCGTAGAGGTGACTGTAGACGTGGCAGGCGGCCTCACCCGCGAGCTTTGTTGCCGCGTAAGGCGAAATCGGATTTGCGACCGGTGCGTCCTCCGAGAACGGAACTTTTGAATTTATGCCGTAGACCGAACTCGACGAACCGAATATTAACTTCGGCGCTCCGTGTTGTCGCGCTGCTTCAAGCAATGTAAATGTCCCTCGCACGTTTGTCGCTTCGTAAGCGAGCGGGTCCTCCAGCGAAGGGCGCACGCCGGCGCGCGCGGCGAGGTGGACTACGCAATCGAAGTCCCTTCGACGAAACAACTCGTTCATTGCTGCCGCATCTGCGATGTCCGCTTCGATTAACTCGAAATCATCACGCCCGAGATGAGCCGCAATGTTCGCGCGCTTGATGGCCGGGTCGTAGAAATCGTTGAAGTTATCGGCCACCGTCACCCGCGCATTGCCGTCACGGAGCAGTCGATCGACAAGATGGCTTCCGATGAAACCTGCTCCGCCTGTTACGAGAGTGTTGGTCATAGAGAATCCAGAGTGTAACTCATTTCAATCCAACCGACGAAGGGGCTGCTTCGATGTACGATTAGCGTCCACGATGCTGTAACGAGAAACACAGCAGTCGTTCGGAACGGGGTTATTTCTGGTTGGACTGGCCCACTTAGTCTCGCCTCTTGCCTGGCACTGGCTTTGCCTCTAACCCGTAAGTTGGTGCGCCTATGCGAGCTGTAACCATCGTTGGAGCGGGCGGTAAAAGTAAGGGACGCACGGTAGTCATTCGCGACAGTCGGCGCGCGGTGCGTCAACAGATTCTCGAACACTTTGCTCAAGTCTCCAAACACTTGCCCGCCAGTTTGAGGTCAGTCGCTGCGAGCATTGTGCAACCGCGAGCCTTGTTGATTCTTGCGGCAATCTTCGCCGCGTGCTTGGTCGCTGGCATCTATTACTACAACCAGCTTGCAAGCGTGATAGATGCGCGGCTTCAAAACAGCTCCCTCGATAATTCGGTTGAAATCTTCACGGCGCCGTTCAGGGTTTCGGTCGGACAACGTTTGCCGATCGATGAACTGATTGATTATCTGCACGCGGCGGGATACCAACAGCGTTCGAGCGATGAAGAAAACATCGCTGGATCCTTCGATGTCGTGGCCAAGGCGATATCCATCTATCCCGGCGACGCGGCTTCATCGCAGGCAGGCGTCAATCCAGTACGCATTCAGACGGACAACAACGGACGCGTGCTCTCATTGACAAGTCCAGTCAGCAAACAACGGTTATCATCGGCATTAATCGAGGGTGAGTTGTTGGCGACCGTGCGCGAAG
>DATFWM010000649.1:0-6051 GCA_035259295.1 Blastocatellia bacterium
AGTAGGCCGCTTGAAGTTCAACATCAAGCTGGGGCTCGACACCCCGCTCGACAACCGCACGCTGGATTCGCCTGATTTTGTCGCGGCAATCAAGTACCTGCTGAAGCTGCGCAAGAACATCGGCGTGGTGGACGACATCGACCACCTCGGGAATCGCCGCGTGCGCGCGGTCGGCGAACTGCTGGAGAACCAGTTCCGCATTGGCCTGGTCCGCATGGAGCGCGCCATCAAGGAAAAGATGAGCGTGTACCAGGAAATGTCCACGGCGATGCCGCATGACCTAGTAAATGCCAAGCCGGTCATGGCCGCCATTCGCGAGTTCTTCGGCAGCTCGCAGTTGAGCCAGTTCATGGATCAGACTAACCCCTTGAGCGAAATCACACACAAGCGGCGTTTGTCGGCGCTTGGACCGGGAGGGCTTTCCCGCGAACGCGCTGGATTCGAAGTACGCGACGTTCACCCGACGCATTACGGACGCATATGCCCGATCGAGACGCCTGAAGGTCCGAACATCGGGTTGATCTCGTCGCTGTCCTGCTTCGCGCGGATCAACGAGTTCGGGTTCATCGAGTCGCCTTATCGCAAGGTCGATAACGGTCGTGTGATTGATTACGTGCGGATCACTTCGTCGGGCGACAGCGAATTCAACGTCGGCGACCACCTGTCGAAGGAACAGGTCGACAGGACGAACAAGAAGTTGGCCGCTGATAAAGAGCAGCCCGCCGAGTACGAGCCGTATCCGTTCTACTTGTCGGCGTGGGAAGAGGACCGCTACACGATAGGCCAGGCAACGGTAGAGGTCGATAAACAGGGACGCATACAGCAAGAACGCCTTGCGGCCCGCAAGGCAGGCGAAACCAGAAACCTGTGTTTGCGTGAAGAGCTCGATCTGGTTGACGTAAGCCCGAAGCAGCTCGTCTCGGTAGCCGCGTCGTTGATTCCGTTTTTGGAGAATGATGACGCGAACCGCGCTCTGATGGGTTCGAACATGCAACGCCAATCGGTTCCATTGCTGCGGGCTGAAGCGCCGCTGGTGGGCACGGGCATGGAGAAGGTGACTGCACAGGATTCGGGCGCGGTTGTCATCGCGCGCCGTGACGGCGTGGTTGATTCGGTCGACTCCGAGCGCATCATAATTCGAGCCGAACACGGAATCGCAGGGGGCACAACGTCGCGCGAGATCAACGCCGACATCTATCAGCTCACGAAGTTCAAGCGCTCGAATCAAAACACCTGCATAAGCCAGAAGCCAATCGTGCGGCAAGGACAGGTTGTGAAGAAAGGCGACGTGATTGCCGACGGACCTTGCACAGATATGGGCGAGCTTGCGTTGGGCCGCAACGTGCTCGTTGCTTTCATGCCATGGCGCGGTTACAACTTCGAAGACGCGATTCTGGTGTCTGAAAAGCTGGTGAAGGAAGACTCATTCACTTCGATTCACATCGAGGAGCTTGAAGTCGAGGCGCGCGACACGAAGCTTGGTCCTGAAGAGATAACTCGCGACATCCCCAACGTTTCCGAATCGGCTCTGCGCGATTTGGACGATTCGGGGATCATTCGGATTGGGGCCCAAGTCAAGCCCGGCTCAATTCTGGTTGGCAAGGTCACACCGAAAGGCGAGACCCAGTTGACTGCTGAAGAGAAGCTGCTTCGCGCGATCTTCGGCGAGAAGGCCGGCGACGTGCGCGACGCAAGTCTCACCTGCCCGCCGGGCATCGATGGAACGGTCGTCGATGTAAAAGTGTTCACTCGAAAGGGCGCCGAGAAGGATGAGCGTTCGCTCGCGATCGAGCGCGATGAAGAAGAGAAGCTGGAGAAGAATCTCAGGGATGAGGTTCGAATTCTTGAAGACGAGCGCAACAAGCGCATCTACGAGCTACTCGAAGGGCAGCGGCTCGCCAGCGATCTCACCTATAAGAACAAGGCGCTGCTCGCGAAGGGCACGAAATTGTCGCTTGAGGATTTGCGCCCGCTCGAAATCGGAGCTTTGCGTAAGATCGAAGTCACCAGCTCTCGCGTGGACGTGCAAGCCGAGATCGCCGAGATCGAGCGCCGCACCGAACGGCAGGTCAAAGTCCAACAGCAACTTCATCATGAGAACCTCGAGAAGCTAAAGAAAGGCGACGAGCTGCCGCCGGGCGTGATCAAGATGGTGAAGGTGTTCATCGCGATGAAGCGCAAGCTGTCGGTCGGAGACAAGATGGCCGGGCGCCACGGCAACAAGGGCGTTATCGCGCGGATACTTCCCGAGGAGGAGATGCCTTATCTGCCGGACGGCACTCCGGTCGAAATCGTTTTGAACCCGCTGGGTGTTCCGTCGCGAATGAACGTCGGCCAGATTCTGGAGACACACCTCGGTTGGGCGTCCAAAGCGATCGGACAGAGGATCGGGCAGTTGTTGTCGGACGGCTCGACGAACGAGATCCGCAAGATTTACCGCGACGTTTTCACCAGCACGGAATGGCTGGAGAGGGTTGCGGAAATGTCCGAGGAGGAGCTAACCGCCCACGCGCGCACTTTGGTTGATGGTATTCCCTACGCGTCGCCGGTGTTCGATGGCGCGCGCGAGGCGGACATCAAAAGGCTGCTCGAGTATGCAGAATTACCGACCGCGGGCAAGACCGTGCTATACGATGGATTGACCGGCGAGCCGTTCGAGCAGAAGGTGACGGTGGGTTACATCTATATGATGAAGCTCTCACATCTGGTCGACGACAAGATTCACGCGCGATCGATCGGACCGTATTCGTTAATCACCCAGCAGCCGCTCGGCGGCAAGGCCCAGTTCGGCGGCCAGCGCTTTGGAGAAATGGAAGTATGGGCGCTGGAAGCTTACGGCGCCGCGCACATCCTGCAAGAGCTGTTGACCGCGAAATCCGACGACGTAGCGGGCCGGTCGAAGATCTACGAGGCGATCGTGAAGGGCGAGGCCGATTTCGATCCCGGCGTGCCCGAGTCGTTCAACGTCTTAATTCGCGAGCTTCAATCGCTATGTTTGGACGTTGAGCTGATGCGCCGCAGCGAAGAAGAAGAAGAGGTAGTAATGGAATAGTCCCTTGTCATTAGTCCCTTGTCATTCGTTCGCTTCTGGCGCGGCGAGTGACAAAGGACGAAGGACAAATGACATCGGAGGAAAAATGTTTCGGACACATCAAGAAAAGACAAGTCTAGCGCCTGATTTTGAAGCCATAAGAATAAGCCTGGCCTCACCGGAGAAAATCCTCGGATGGTCTCACGGCGAGGTCACCAAACCCGAGACGATCAACTACAGGACCTTTAAGCCCGAACGTGACGGGCTGTTTTGCGCGAAGATATTCGGGCCGGTCACCGATTGGGAGTGCCTGTGCGGAAAATACAAGAGGATGAAACACCGCGGCGTCGTCTGCGACAAATGCGGGGTCGAAGTTACACAGTCAAAGGTGCGCCGAGAGCGGCTCGGCCACATCAAGCTCGCGAGCCCGTGTTCGCACGTTTGGTTCTTCAAGGGGCTCCCGTCTCGCATCGGTCACTTGTTGGACATCCCGTTGCGCGAGCTCGAGAAAGTTCTGTATTTCGAATCCTACATCGTGATCGATCCCGGAGACGTGCCGGAGCTAAAGGAACGTGAGCTGGTGGCGGAAGATCGCTACCGCCAGCTCATGCAAGAATATCCCGGCAGGTTCACTGCCAAGATGGGCGCGGAGGCCATCAAAGAGCTTCTCCTTAAAGTAGACATTGACGAGCTGGCCTCAGAAATGCGCCAAAAGATGAAGGAAGAGACTTCGCAGCAGAAGAAGCTCAAGTACTCGAAGCGACTCAAGGTTGTGGATGCGTTTCGGCGCTCGGGTAATCATCCGCAGTGGATGATACTTGACGTGATCCCGGTGATTCCACCCGAGCTGCGACCGTTGGTTCCTCTGGACGGCGGCCGGTTCGCGACCAGCGACCTGAACGATCTTTATCGGCGAGTCATCAACCGCAACAACCGTCTATCGAAGCTTATCGAGTTGAAAGCGCCTGAGGTGATCGTGCGCAACGAGAAGCGCATGCTTCAGGAAGCAGTTGACGCGTTGTTTGATAACGGCAGGCGTGGCCGCGTATTGAGGGGCGCGAACAATCGCCCGCTCAAGTCGTTGTCGGATACGCTGAAAGGCAAGCAGGGTCGCTTTCGTCAAAATCTTCTCGGCAAACGCGTCGACTACTCGGGACGTTCGGTTATCGTAGTCGGTCCCGATCTCAAGCTTCATCAGTGCGGCTTGCCCAAGAAGATGGCGCTCGAGCTGTTCAAGCCGTTCATTTACAACCTGCTCGAAAAGAAGCAGTATGCGGCGACCATCAAGCAGGCGAAAGAAATGGTCGAGCGGCAAGAGTCCGTCGTTTGGGACATTTTGGAAGAAGTCATACGCGAGCATCCGGTGCTGTTGAACCGCGCGCCGACGCTGCATCGCCTGGGCATTCAAGCCTTCGAGCCGGTGCTTGTGGAAGGAAAGGCGATCAAGATTCATCCGCTGGTCTGCACGGCGTTCAACGCCGACTTCGACGGCGACCAGATGGCTGTGCACATTCCGCTTTCGCCTGAAGCTCAGGTCGAGGCGAGCGTGTTGATGCTCTCGTCGAACAACATTCTGTCTCCGGCCAACGGCCAGCCGATCGCGGTCCCGACTCAGGACATCGTGCTGGGCTGCTACTACTTAACCAAAGACAAGAAGGACGACAAGTTCGCCGGCCGGAAGTTCGCATCCAGCGACGAGGTTTTGTTGGCGCTGGACGCCGGCGACGTTCACACGCAAACGCCGATCAAACTCATGTTCTCGGGCGACGTCATCGACCTCGAACACGAGCGTGACGATCAGGATGTAATACGCGCGACGGTTCGAACGTTGAAGAATCGGGTGATCGACACTACTGTCGGGCGAGTCATTTTTAACGAGCAGATGTCCAGAGCCATGCCTTACGTCAACGGCACGCTGAAAAAGAAGGGCTTGCAATCGCTGGTCAATTACTGCCACTTGCGACTCGGTCACGCTGAGACGGTGAAGATTCTCGACAAGGTTAAAGACCTTGGCTTCCTGTACGCGACAAAGGCGGGCATCTCAATCGGCGTCGATGACCTGGTGACGCCGCCGGCAAAGGCTGAGCTTGTCCAGCAGGCGCAGAGCGAAGTCGTGTCGGTCGAGAACCAATACAAAGAGGGAATCATCACCAACGGCGAGCGCTACAACAAGGTTATCGCCATCTGGTCGGAGGTAACCGAGCGGGTCGCCGAGGCGATGTTTAACGAGATGAACCGCCGTGAACAGGAGTCTGGCGAGATGAATCCTATTCTGATCATGGCCGACTCCGGGGCGCGAGGCTCGAAGCAGCAGATTCGTCAACTCGCCGGCATGCGAGGATTGATGGCCAAGCCTTCGGGCGAAATCATTGAGACGCCCATTCGCGCTAACTTCCGCGAAGGCTTGAACGTGCTGCAGTACTTCATCTCGACGCACGGCGCGCGAAAGGGTCTGGCCGACACCGCGCTCAAGACTGCCGATTCCGGTTATCTCACGCGCCGCCTGGTTGACGTTGCCCAGGATGTCATTGTCAGCGAGTACGACTGCGGGACGCT
Organism: Blastocatellia bacterium; assembly: GCA_035259295.1. GTDB lineage: Bacteria > Acidobacteriota > Blastocatellia > UBA7656 > UBA7656 > Onstottus_A. The sequence goes on from DATFWM010000649.1 coordinate 5,588, forward strand.
CAAGGGAATTTGGGCGACGGCGATCATCGAAGGCGGCGAGGAAATCGAATCGCTGCGCGACCGCATCATTGGGCGGGTGGTGCTCGACGACGTTCGTGATCCGATCACCGGCGAAGTGATCGTCGAGTCCAACGAGGAAATCACGGAAGATCTTGCAGGCATGATTCAAGCGGCCGGCGGAATCGAGCGCGTTCGAATTCGTTCGGTGTTAACTTGCGAATCGCGACGGGGCGTATGCGTGAAATGCTACGGTCGGAACCTGGCCACCGGTCGACTGGTTGAGCTTGGCGAGGCCGTCGGCGTCATCGCGGCGCAGTCCATCGGCGAGCCCGGCACACAGCTCACGATGAGAACCTTCCACATCGGCGGCGTTGCCGGCGGTGTCAGCGAAATTACCAAGCACGAGGCGATCGCTTCCGGTACGGTGAAGTTCGAGGATCTGAAGACCGTCCGCAACCGAGAGG
>DATFWM010000650.1:0-2719 GCA_035259295.1 Blastocatellia bacterium
CCGTTCAGCCTTTCAACTCCTTCATCGTAATGCTTTCGCGCCTCTTCAGGGACGTCTTGAGAAAAGACGATAGCCGGTTTGATTATCTTTCCTGTCTTTTCCTCTTCAACGGTCTTGAGAATAAAGTTCTGCTCTTCGTGCACTTTCCCACTGCCCGAAACGGCAGAGACCGGCGAAACCGATACGCGAAGCGTCTGGCTAACGAAGTTTGTACCGTAAGTCAATATCCTGACATAGAAACTACCTCGCGTGAGACCTGTGAACAGATATCGCCCCGAGCTGTCGGTCCTCGTCCGCTTTACCGTCATTTCGACTTCGTCCAGCAGCTCCACTTGAAGATTGGACAGCGGGCGATTCGATGTGTCTAAAACCATGCCTCCAATTGAAGAGCCGGTGTTCTGCGCTCGTGCCTCCCCGGAACAGATCAGCAAGGCCGTTGAAATTGTCGCCAATGATAAGAAGCGGAGAACACATCGAGCCATTGTCGCCTCCAGCAGTCCCGAGCGTTCAACCATTCTAGCAATAATCCGACGACAATAGGAGCTTTCATCGAATCGTTCGGACCACATCAATACGAAGAGCTCAAGGACCGCTTATCCAATTGGCGGCGCGCTCGACTGCTCGAGTCCATCCATCAAGCAATCGCTCGCGGTCGGAGGCGTTCATCTTCGGCTCGAATGTCTTCTCGCGTTGCCACGACTCTCCCAACTCTTTCGTGCTCGACCAGAAGCCGCTAGCCAGCCCCGCAAGAAAAGCTGCGCCCGCCGCGGTAGTCTCCGTGTTCGTGGGGCGCACCACAGGGATGCCGAGTATGTTTGCTTGAAACTGCATCAGGAAATCGTTGCGCGCCGCGCCGCCGTCCACTCGGAGTTCCGTGAGCTTGATGCCCGAATCGTCGTGCATGCAGCGCAGGACGTCGCTGGTCTGATAGGCAATTGATTCTAAAGCCGCCCGCACGATGTGCTCTCGCGTGGAGCCTCGCGTTAGGCCGATTATCGTTCCGCGCGCGTATTGGTCCCAGCGCGGCGCTCCCAGACCGACAAAAGCAGGAACGAAATAAACACCGCCAGTGTCGGCGACGCTTGTGGCCATCGCTTCACTTTCGGCTGCGGAGCTTATGATCTCCAGGCCATCTCGCAGCCACTGGATGGCCGCGCCTGCGATGAACACGCTGCCCTCAAGTGCGTACTCGATCGGCTCGCTGCCGATCTGCCACGCCACCGTAGTCAACAGGTTGCTCTTTGACCTGACGCGCTCCTTTCCCGTGTTGAGCAGCATGAAACAGCCGGTGCCATAGGTATTCTTTGACATGCCAGGCGTCGTGCAGACTTGCCCAAACAATGCAGCTTGCTGATCGCCGGCGTTACCGGCGATCGGGATCGCCTCGCCAAACAATGACGGATCTGTTTCTCCAATCACCGCGCTCGAGGGAGCGACATGCGGGAGCAATTCGCGAGGAACGTCGAGCGCAGTGAGCAACTCATCGTCCCATTCGCCGCGCTCGATGTTGAACAGCAAAGTGCGGCTGGCGTTTGATGGATCGGTTGCGTGAATGCGCCCGCCTGTGAGCTTCCATATCAACCAGGAATCGACCGTTCCGAAGGCGAGCTTGCCCTCAGCAGCGCGTTGGCGCGCACCTGGCACGTTGTCGAGGAGCCAGCGCACCTTTGTGCCCGAGAAATACGCGTCCAGCACCAGGCCCGTGCGCTCGGCGAAGATTTCCGCTACGCCCTCGCGTCGCATGCGCGAGCAGTCTTCGGCTGTCCGCCGGCACTGCCATACGATGGCGTTATGAACCGGCTCCCCTGTCTCGCGGTCCCAGATGATAGTCGTCTCGCGCTGATTTGTGATTCCAAGGGACGCGATCTGATCGGCCTTGATATTTGATTGTTTGAGTAACTTTCGCGCGGCATTGAATTGAGAGGTCCAGATGTCTTCGGGCCGATGCTCGACCCAACCGGGTTGCGGATAGAGCTGCTCAAATTCCTGCTGGGCGCTTGCGACCGCTTGACCGCCGCGATCGAAAAGAATCGCTCGAGAGCTGGTCGTTCCTTGATCGAGCGCGAGTATGTATTTGCTGCTCATTCGGTTCTCCAGACGACGAGCTTAGGGCGGCAATGATAGCATCGGTCCGAGAGCCATGTAAGGGCGGCCCCTCTGTGGCCGCCCCTCGTGCGAAGATACGTGGATGCCAAAGAGGTGCGGCCACGGAGGGCCGCCCTACAGGTCATCTGAAGAAATAGTTGTATCCAACGACCATGTTCTTGAGCAACGAATGTGACAGTGAGTTCGCGAGAAAGGCGCTTGCAATGGTGTGGGTGATCGCGTTGGCGAAAAGGTTCGGCTCTCTCTCGTACTCGCGCGCCCAAATGTACCCACCAAACGCGCAGACCACTGTTAACACGGGATTGGGCAAGTGCAATAACGAAAACAGAGCTGCAGTCGCCAATACACTGCGGGTCCCTGCGCCCATGATCGTCCGTAAGCGTCGATTCGCGAAGGCCAAAAGCATGTACTGCTGAAGCAACGCCCAGAGCGGTACTGCGATTAGCATGGAAAAGAATTTCGGCCCCAAGTTGATCGTGCCCCTTGCCAATCCGACAGCGACTATTAAAACCACGAAGACCGCGAGCGGAAGCCAGATTCGGCTGAGCACCTTGAGCAGATTGTCTACTCTCAATCCCAGATCTCGCATGCTTACGTCATCGCGCAGATAACA
>DATFWM010000651.1:0-3982 GCA_035259295.1 Blastocatellia bacterium
AACAGTCGGACCGCCTCGAAAACGGTACCGTGGATATCCATTGCCAAAGTCTTTGGCCGCGATTTCACGTTGCAGCGACAGTTCGGTGGGTCTATTCTTTGTGACTGTTCTGATTAGGAGAGTCTTTAATACTGGAGGTCGATTGAGTTGTCCGATTCCGTTAGTTCGATAACCGCCCACGTCAAGAGCGAAGTAGCCAAAGCCATTGTCGGCCAGGATGAAGTGATCGAACAGGTTCTGATCGCGCTGCTGACCGAAGGCCACGCGCTGATCGAAGGCGTGCCCGGGACGGCAAAAACTCTTCTTGTCAAGGTGCTGTCGCTCGCGATCGGCGCTCAGTTTGGGCGAATTCAATTCACGCCCGATCTGATGCCCGCCGACGTCACGGGTACGAACATTTTCAACATGGCAACATCGACGTTCACGCTGCGACACGGGCCAATCTTCACCGACCTGCTGCTTGCTGATGAGATCAATCGCACGCCGCCAAAGACTCAAGCGGCGCTGCTTGAAGCGATGGAAGAGCGACAGGTGACAATTGACGGTGAGGCCTATAAGCTCTCGCCGCTGTTCACGGTGCTGGCAACCCAGAACCCGATCGAGTACGAAGGAACCTATCCGTTGCCTGAAGCTCAGCTCGACCGTTTCATGCTGAAGATCAACGTCAACTATCCGAACGCGGAGGAGGAGCTTCGCGTGGTGGCAAACTGGAACGCTGGCTTCAACGCGCGACGTCTCGAAGAACTGAACATCCAGCCGATTCCCGATGCGGCGAGCGTGCCCGGTTGCCGCGCACAAGTGCGCAACGTTACGGTCGAGCAAGGCGTTCAAAATTACATCGTTTCGATCATCCGCGGCACGCGGAACACGATCAATGTTTCCTGGGGCGCAAGCCCACGCGCAGCGGTCGCCTTGCTGCTATGCTCGAAGGCGCTGGCGGCGATTCGAGGCCGCCCGTTCGTGACGCCCGATGATGTAAAGGAAATTGCCAAGCCGGTGCTGCGCCATCGAGTCGTGCTGCGATCCGAAGCTGAAATTGAAGGCGTCTCCGCAGACCAAGTTCTCGACGAGGTGATCGCAGGCATCGACGTGCCGCGATAGTGAGAGAGAAATCGATGAACGCAAAGATGACACCCCGATTCTGGCTGGCTCTGATGGTTTGCTTGATCGCGGTGTATCCTCCCGCCCATCACAGCATCGGCGCGATTGCCTTCCCTCAAGAGTCGAAACTCGATTTGCTGATCAGGGGCGGCACAGTGCTCGACGGATCGGGATCGCCCGCAGTGAGAACCGATGTAGGCATTCGGGGCGACCGGATAGCTTTTATCGGTGATGCCGCGAAATCTGTCATTAGCGCCACGCGAACGATTGATGCGACGGGACTCGTAGTCGCGCCTGGGTTCATCGATCCGCATACACACACTTTCGAAGATCTCTCGGACGCGAAGCGCAAAACCAACGAGAACTATTTGCTGCAAGGCGTGACGACCGTCATAACCGGTAACGACGGCGGCGGCCCGATTCACATAACCGAAGTTTTGGAGAAATGGGAGAAGCAAGGCATAGGAACAAACGCCGGGCTGCTCGTAGGGCAGGGAACTGTTCGAGGACAAGTCATGAAAATGAGCGACGCTGATCCGACGCCAGATCAACTCGCACAAATGAAACGACTCGTCGCCCAGGCGATGGACGAAGGCGCGCTTGGAATATCTACCGGTCTCTACTACGCGCCGGGCAGTTACGCGAAAACCGAAGAGATCATCGAGCTTGCGACGGTGGCGGCCCAGCGCGGCGGAATCTACGATTCTCACATGCGCGACGAAAGCTCTTACACGATTGGGTTGTTAGGTTCGATACGCGAGACGATCCGAATAGGTCGCGAAGCGAAGATCCCGGTTCACATATCTCACATCAAAGCTCTCGGCGCCGACGTTTGGGGTCAAAGCGTCGAAGCAATCGCGATAATCAACAAGGCGCTCGCTGAGGAAATTGACGTTACAGCGGATCAGTATCCTTACACGGCGTCGGGTTCGAGTCTGGCGGCCTCGCTGATCCCGCGATGGGCGGAGGTTGGCGGTCGCGAGGAATTACTCAAGCGCATCGACGATCCGCAAACGCGATCTCGCCTGATCGCAGAGATGGAAGCAAACCTCAAACGTCGCGGCGGCGCCGAGTCACTGCTGATCACTTCCGGTCGCAACAAGAGACTAATTGGCAAGACGCTTGCGGTGATTTCCAAACAGCGGAGTCAAGCGCCCGTGGAGGCGGCGCTGGAGATCATCAAAGCCGGCGGCGCGGGAGTGGCGTCGTTCAATATGAACGAAAAGGACATCGAGAATTTCATGAAGCAGAGCTGGGTGATGACCGGCTCTGACGGCTCGACCGGTCATCCGAGAAAATACGGCACCTTCCCACGAAAGCTCCGCGAATACGTCTTCAACAAAAGGGTGATCACCCTTCAGTTTGCGATTCACGCAAGCAGCAAATTGACAGCGGAAACATTCCGCCTCCGCGAGCGCGGTGAGCTTAAGCTCGGGTATTTTGCCGACGTAATTGTGTTTGATGAGAAGACAATCGCCGACCGCGCAACTTACGACCATCCAGAAGAGCTCGCAGTTGGAATGAAGTACGTCATCGTCAACGGCAGGGTTGCGGTCGAGGACGGCAAATACGCGGGCGCTCTCGCAGGACGAGCGATACGAAGGCGATGAGCCCACGGCAACAAAACCGACCGATACCGGCGGCGGCAGTCGCCTTTGTGAGAGACACCGAGCGAGGTATTGAAGTTTATTTGAGTCGCCGGCCTTTACACTTCCGCTATTACCCTGGCGCGTTCGTATTTCCAGGAGGTCGAGTCGATCTCGAAGACCCCGACATCAGAGCGACCGCGCGACGCGAGGTGCTTGAGGAGATCGGCGTCGACATCGACACTGAACGCCTGGTCCCGCTCAGGAACATTCACACAAGCCCGCACGCTGGGCCGGTTTATCACATGCTCACCTTCGCTTATCCAGTCGAAGGCGAATTCAACACCACGCTCAACGGCGAAGAAGTCGAAGAGGAATTGTGGATCACCGCGCGCGAGGCAATTGCGCGTCTGGACTTGCCGTATCAAATCAAGGCGGCAGTTTACAGCATTGCGCGGTTTGCGACAGTCGATGAGCTGCTGATCGCGCTCGCCGACGGAAGCATCGACGAGGACTACTGGTTTTGAGATTTGTTTTCACAGCTCGATTCTTTCTGCTGTTGGCCTTCGGGCTAGCGCTGCTTTCTCTCGGGTGGCTCAGCCGGGGCATGATTTATCTTACGATAGTCTACGACCTCGGACTGCTCGCGGCTGCGGCGGCTGATTATCTGCTTGCGGAAAAACCGACTACCTTCCGAGTCGAGCGCGAAATGGAGGAGCGCTTCGCGATGGGAGCTGAGAACGAAGTCACCATGAGAATCGCCAATCGCGCGCGCCGCAAAGTCACGTTCATTGTTAAAGACGAGTATCCCGCTGAAATGGACTTGATGAGTCCTCGGGAGGCGCAGCTCACGGTGCCTGCCGGGCGCGCGCGCGTGTGGCGATACAGCTTGCTGCCGACGGCTCGCGGCAGGTACGGCTTCGGAAACATTGTAATGAGATTTCGCACCCGGCTTGGGCTGCTGTGGCGTCAGTTCACTTACCAAACAGCGAGCGAAGTGAAGGTTTATCCGGACATTCGCGAGGCGAGAAAGCACGAGATTTATGCCCATCGCAATCGACGCCCAGAGCCTGGGCTGCGCCGCATGCGCGTGCGGGGTCAGGGAAGGGAGTTTGAATCGCTGCGCGAGTTCGTGATCGGAGACGAGATACGTCACATTTCCTGGGCGGCAACCGCTAGACGCGGAAAACTCATCACTCGTCAATACACGATCGAGCGCAGTCAGAACATCGTCGTGCTGCTGGACACGGGCCGGTTGATGACCGCTCGCATTGGTAAGCTTACCAAACTCGATC
>DATFWM010000652.1:0-3075 GCA_035259295.1 Blastocatellia bacterium
GTGCGCCAAGTGATAATCGGCTAGATCGCCGCGGGCTAGGATGCCGTCGATCAGCGCGAGACCCTCATCGGGGCCATCGCGCATCGCCACCGCCACCGCACGATTCAGCTCCACTATGGGTGACGGTTCCAAACGCACCAGCAGGTCGTACAGCCCGGCGATCCGGACCCAGTTCGTGGCCGCGGCCTTAGGCGCGTCGGCATGCGCGCTCGCGATTGCCGCTTGAAGCGTGTAGGGACCCAAGCGGCGCGACGACAGCGCCTTCTCCATCAAGGCCTTTCCCTCCGCGATCTGAACGCGATTCCAGAGCGATCGGTCCTGCTCCTCGAGCACGATCAGATCGCCCGTCGGGGAGGTCCGGGCATCGCGACGCGATTCCTGTAGCAGCATCAGCGCCAGGAGGCCCATCACTTCCGGCTCTGGTAACAACTCGGACAGCAGCCAACCCAGCCGGATCGCTTCGCCCGAGAGATCGGACCGCGTGTGCAACTCACCCGACGACGCGGAGTATCCCTCGTTGAACACCAGGTAGACGACCTGGAGCACCGTGTCCAAGCGCTCCGGCAATTCGGCCGGCGAGGGCACCTGATACGGAATACGCGCCTCACGAATCTTCGCTTTGGCGCGTACGATACGCTGAGCTAGCGTGGAAGGGACGGTGAGGAAAGCGTGCGCGATCTGCTCGGTCGTCAGGCCGCACACCTCCCGCAGCGTCAGTGCCACGCGAGCTTCCGGGGCCAGCGCAGGATGACAGCAGGTGAAAATCAGCCGAAGCCGGTCGTCCTCGATGCTCTCACCGTCAAAGGCTGCGGCGTCCTGGGTCTCGGCTTCGAGCCGCTCTGCGATAGCCGTCTGCGACGCGTCAAACCGTGCGTGACGTCGCATCGCGTCGATGGCCTTAAATCGACCCGTCGAAACGAGCCACGCGCGGGGATTGCCAGGCACGCCCTCCTGCGGCCATCGCTCGAGCGCAGCGCTAAAGGCATCATGCAATGCGTCCTCCGCCAGTTCGAAGTCGCCGAGCAGCCGGATCAGGGTCGCAAGGATCCGCCGCGATTCCGAACGATAAACGGTATCCACTTTCTCCCGCAATTCTTCGGCAGTGTGCATCTGCGCGCTTCACGTCAGCAGTCTCTTGATTTCTTGCGCCATGACGTCGGCTTGAGTTCGGAAGCCCGGTGCGCTAGCCCAGATGCATTCACAAAATTGCTGGAGAAGAGCACCTGCGGTTTGCACCTTTGCTTTTCGCGGCAGCTTCACCACAAAGCGAAGGATCGCGTACCCGCGAATGAGCTTCAACCGGTTGTTCAGGTTCTGTGGATAGGCCTTCAGCATCAGAATTTTGAACACAGTCAGCTTGTCGTTTTGCCATTCCGCGATAGAGAGCAGAATCTCGGTAATCAATTCCTTCAGTTTAATTGCTTCAATGTATGATTGTCGATCGGTGAAGGTAGCCATCCACAGAAGGGGAAACGCCAGCGAAATAACAACGATGAGTCCGGTATTCATTCGTTTAGCATCACCCTGACGCCAAACTTACATCCATTCCGACCTTGGTGTCCTCTGCACCTCTGTGGTGAATTCCGTTCGGATTTCGGGGTGAATTATTTCAGAACGGCCTCGTGAAAGCACTTCCAGTCGTCAATCCGATTGAGGGTTACGGCATCGCGAATTCCAATATCAGAAGGCAGTTCGTTTTCGCCCAGGACGGCCTGAACTGTGCCATCATCGTGGCTAAAGCCTCTGATCGATTCATTTAACCGTGCAATCGATGCCGAATCCAATCGAACTCCTGGCTGCTCTTTGATCCAGGCTTCGAATCGGCAGTAAGTTGGATGCGATTCCCTTATAAAGCCCACCACTGCTTCCTTTCGCAGTCCCAGACCTTCCAGGACCATCTGATCGAATCCTGTACCGACGGCAGGGTAGCCATCAGCAAGGAGACCTTTCGCATCAAGGGAAACTTTCAGCCAAAGTCTGGGAAGATGAAGCACACCGAGAGGTCCAACCTCGGCGGAGCCAATCAACGGAACAATCTTATTCATATCTTGGGGGGGTGAATTTACTTTCACAGACTAAAGCTAGACGCAGGACTTTCCAAGGGACTCATTCTGCCCATAATAGGCGTTCTTCCCATGCTTACGGAGAAAATGCTTTTCAAGCAGGTACTGGTCGATGGGTTGAGCTTTTGAATTGAGCTGAATCGTTTTCAATGCCATCTCCGCGATGAGCTCCAGCGCAACGGCATTCTCAACGGCGTTCCTGCCGCTGGATCCCCAGACAAACGGTCCATGCCCATGAACCAGCACGGCACGGACTTCCTCCGGATCAAGATTGCTGAAACGCTCGATGATCACATTCGCGGTTTCGAGCTCGTAACCCGATTTTATCTCGGTTTCCGTCATTCTGCGTGTTACGGGGACCTCACCGTAAAAATAGTCGGCATGAGTTGTTCCCAGGCAGGGTATTCCAATCCCGGCCTGCGCAAAAGCCGCGGCGTTCCGGGAATGGGTGTGAACAATCGAGCGGATTCCTGAGAAAGCCTGGTATAAGCGCCGGTGTGTGGGCGTGTCCGATGAGGGCCGCAGCGAGCCTTCAACGACCGTGCCGTCGAAATCGACGATCACCATATCATTTTCCGTGAGCAGCGGATAGTCGACGCCGCTCGGTTTAATGGCAAGCACACTTCGCACCGGGTCTCGGACACTCACATTACCGAAAGTAAGGTCGACTAATTTGTATTCCGGCAGCAGCAAATTTGCCTCATAACATTCTGCCTTGATGTCACGGTAGTTCATGTCCAAGCAACTGAATCACGTGCCGAAATAAATCCGTTTCGGAATATGTTTTCCCCGGGGTAGGGAACGCAATCGGGCAGCGGCGTGTAGATGTGGACAAAACCGAGCAACTTGAACGCATCATATAAAACCGCCGCGCAATGGGAAAACGCCACCGATGCGTGGTGGTGAAAGCGTCCGAGCAGAACATGGCGATAGAAGCGGTTGAAGCCCGGAAGGTAGGCGGTGCCGGTGCAGCCAAACGTCTTGGGGTCGAGGTCGAGAAAATGCCCCTCAA
>DATFWM010000653.1:0-3911 GCA_035259295.1 Blastocatellia bacterium
TGATCGCAGGAGAATACACCGCGCCTCCCGCGCAGGGCCCCATGATCGCCGATATCTGCGGGACGACGCCTGAAGCCAGTGTGTTGCGCAAGAAGATCTCCGCATATCCGCCAAGCGAAACAACTCCCTCCTGAATGCGAGCGCCTCCGGAGTCGTTCAGTCCGATGACCGGCGCCCCGACTTTCATCGCCATGTCCATGACCTTGCAAATCTTTTCGGCGTTCGTCTCCGATAGCGAGCCTCCGAACACGGTGAAGTCTTGCGCAAAGACGAAAACACGGCGTCCGTCGATCAACCCGTGGCCTGCGACCACGCCGTCGCCGGGATAGTGTTGATTCGACATCCCGAAATCCAAGGCGCGATGTTTCTTAAAGCGATCGAACTCTTCGAAAGTGCCGTCGTCGAGCAAAAACTCTATGCGTTCGCGAGCGGTCATCTTCCCGGCGGCATGCTGGCGGTCGACGCGTTCGGTCCCGCCACCGGCCAAAGCTGCAGCGTTCTTCTCCGCGAGCTTGTTCAACCCGTCGGAATGTGGCTGCGCTTCGATCTTGCTTTCTGATGTTGCCATCGCGACACAGTGTATCAAAGACGATGGCGGAGAGCGAAGCTGATGCGCCGAGGTAGCTTTCGTCATTGACACTCCTTTGACCGCCTGCCTATAATGCAGCCCTTGCTAAATTGGACTCTCAGCATTTAATAGGAAGTCCCAGTGGAGGCTAAAAGTGATCAAGCTTGATATTGTAAATCATGTTGCCGACAAGACCGGCGTTCCAAAAATCAAAGCTGAGACTGCCGTCGAATCGTTGTTCGAGGCGATGAAGAATGCTCTGCAACGCGGCGAGCGGATCGAGCTGCGAGGATTTGGCGTGTTCGTCGTCAAACCTCGCAAGCGCGGCGTTGGTCGCAATCCGCGAACTGGAGAAGTAACCGACATCCCGCCCGGCAAAACTATCCGCTTCAAACCCGGCAAAGAACTTCAATCATAAGCGGATGTCCGACAAACTTCGGTTTGTGGAGGGCACGACAAGCTGAGGTATATCGGACATCGCGCGTGTTGACAGTCAGCCGACGAAGGGTTGTATCCTAAATCTGTGGAAAACACAGACCAGCCGTACCTCTTCACCGAATTTGCAACTGCCCCGCCATCAGTGAAATCACGCGAGATTGAATTATCAGCGGCCCGCGTGCTTTTGCATTCCGCCTTGTTGGTGATCACAGCAATCAGCACCACTCTTACGGGCGCGGCGTTCGCAGTTCAAGTGCAGGAGGATTCGACTGTGCTCGGTTCGCTCGTCGCGCCAGTCCTGGCGGTTGTCAGAGAAACTGCAGCCGGGAACTTTGACCCACTAGCCAAGGGTTTCTTGTTTACCTTCACGCTGCTGACGATCCTTGGCGCCCACGAGCTGGGCCATTACTTCGCCTGTCGGCATTATGGAATTCGAGCTACGCTTCCCTTTTTCATTCCCGCTCCTCCGACCATCACCTTGTTCGGAACTTTCGGAGCGGTCATCAAAATCAAGGAGCCTATCAAATCGCGCCGCGCGCTGTTTGACATCGGAATAGCGGGGCCGCTGGCGGGCTTCGCATTCGCATTGCCGGCGGCAGTGGTGGGACTGATTTTTGCGACGCCTGCGCCACCAGCCGCGGCGACTCAGGTGACGGGCGGAATACAGTTCAACGATCCGCTGCTGTTCATTCTAGTTTCGAAGCTTCTCGGAATCCCGAAGTGGATCGAATGGAATCCGATTTACTGGGCGGCCTGGGGGACGCTGCTGGTGACTGCTCTGAACCTGTTTCCGGTCGGTCAGCTCGACGGCGGCCACGTGCTGTACGCGGTCGTCGGGCGTCGCGCACACGCGTGGGTCTCACGCGTGGTCACCGCTGCGTGCGCGTCGCTGGCAATCTCGACGATTCTGCTTCACCAGCCTCCAGTCTACTTGCTCTGGACGCTTGTGCTTCTGTTCTTGATGAAGGTTGGACACCCTCCGGTGATCGAAGAAGAACCGCTCGGAGCAATCAGAATCACTCTGGCTATAATCGCCGCACTTGTATTTCTTGGATGTTTCATGCCTTTTCCGATTACGATAAGCTGAACTGATCTATGTCCCGCGCTGAAATTCCCCACGGCCCTCCGCTTTCGTACCTCAACAGCGAGTTCCTGAACAGCCAGGAAGCTCGGGCGATACGAATACTGGCAGAGTACCTCGAGCCGCGGACGCGGCTGCGGAGGCATCGCATCCGGGATACGATCGTGTTTTTCGGGTCGGCTCGTTCAGTGGCGTCCGACCAGGCCGCGGCAGAACTGGAATCGATCAAGAGAGAAGCAGCGTCACTCGCTCAGCTCACGCCCGAGCTCGAAGCGAGACTCGCCTGGGCCGAACAGGCTACCAAGCTCGCTCGCTACTACAACGACGCGATGGAGCTGGCGCGCAGGGTGACCGAGTGGTCGAAGGGCTTGACCGGTCATCATCACTTTATCGTGTGTTCGGGCGGGTCTTACGGCATGATGGAGGCTGCAAATCGCGGAGCGTCGATGGCCCGCGGCAAGACTATCGGGCTAAACATTCAGTTGCCGCTCGAGCAGGACGTCAATCAATACGTCTCGCGCGAGTTGATCTTCAACTTCCATTATTTTTTCATGCGCAAATTCTGGTTCGTCTACCCAGCGAAAGCGTTGGTGGTGTTCCCCGGCGGATTTGGAACGATGGATGAGCTGTTCGAGGTGCTGACGCTGATCCAGACCAAGAAGCCCAGCAAGTCGATGCCGGTGATTCTGTTCGGTTCCGAGTTCTGGGACGAGATAATCAACTTCGACGCGCTGGTGCGGTGGGGCGTGGTTAACGCTGAAGACCTGGAGATATTCCACAAGTCCGATTCGGTTGACGACGCGTTTGAGTATTTGACCAGCAAGCTCGAAAGGCTCTATTTGACGCCGAAGGGATTGGAGCAGGTGAAGCTGACGTAGTGATCCGTGATGCGTGATCCGTGAAGCGCGATCTGTGATCGTCATTTTACGTCTGTCACGGATCACGTATCACGAATCACTCCTCTTATCCACCACCTCAGTCACCTTCTCGATTTGAGCAAGATACGTCGCGAAGGTTTCGTTCGTCTCATGTTCCAGCCATACTTCCTCGTTGCCCGCGTACTCAAAGATGCGTGTGAAAACTTTCTTATCGAGCTTAAGCTCATCGGCGAGCTGCATCACACACTCGCGTTTGTTTAGCGGAGCCTTCTTTCCCAACATCATGAGCACATGGCGAAACAGCACTGCGAAATTGTTGAGCGATTCTGCCATCAATCTCGCGAGCTGGTTAGCATTTCGCGATGCAGGTATGTACAGCCGTCGAAGCCTTATCAGTTTGGCGCGAAGCTCGTACTCGAGTTGATGACGGAGATTCTGAGTTTCAATGTTCAGTCCGTCGAACGGGTCGTTCCCAAAAAGCACCCGGCGGGCCTCGCTCATATCGATGAACTCGATCGGGAAGACGTCTGACGAGTCGGCAATCTCTTCGCTCGTGAAATAGACCGGAACCGGGTTGCCCTGTGATCGCCACCACTCTGCAACGGCGTGTGCCGACTTCAGATCGGCTGGCGTGATTCGATCCAGCACTACAAGGACCTTCTTGGGGCGGTCCTCGCCGGGCTGTTCATCGACAATCGCCGAGCCGTACAGCACGGCAGATTTGAGATTCTCGCGGTGCGCCTGGCTCAGCTTTTCTACAAGCTCATTGAGTTCATCAGCCAATGTGTCCTCCAAAAGATGCGTGATTCGTGATCCGTGATACGTGATCCGTGATACGTGATACGTGACCGGAAAACCAATCACGCATCACGGATCACGTTTCACGCATCACGGATCACGTTTCACGCATCACGGATCACTCATCACGGATCACGAATCACTCATC
>DATFWM010000654.1:0-6456 GCA_035259295.1 Blastocatellia bacterium
ACATTTGCTCAATCACCCTTGTTCAAATAAATCACTCTCGGTTTCGTTCCCAATTCCTCCAACAATCTCGAAGCACGATTGCTTTTCGAGAGCTTTGATACTTCGCTCTCAGGATCGGCGATGTTACCAAAGTACATCGCCCGCGTCGGACAGGTTTGAACGCAAGCCGGCACGACGTCGCCGTCGCGAACTTCGCGGCCCTCGTCCTTAGCCTTCTCCTCGCCTTTGCGGATGCGTTGGATGCAGAAGGTGCACTTCTCCATCACGCCTCGCGCGCGCACGGACACTTCGGGATTCAGAGCCTTGTCGAGCGGCGCGTCCCACTTCGGATCGAAGAAATTGAAGAAGCGAACTGTGTAAGGGCAGTTGTTCGCGCAATACCGAGTTCCCACGCATCGGTTATACACTTGCGCGTTCAAGCCTTCGTCGGTGTGATAAGTGGCGTAGACTGGGCACACTGGCTCGCAGGGCGCCTCTTCGCAGTGTTGACAGAGCACCGGCATGAACTTGACCTTGACGTCGGGGTACTCACCTTCGAAGTAGCGCTCGATGCGAATCCAGTTGATCGAGCGCCCCTTGGCGGCTTCTTCCGGCCCGACGGTGGGAATGTTGTTCTCGACTCGGCAAGCGACGACGCAGGCTTCACAGCCTGTGCAGCGATCGAGATCAATCACCATCGCCCATTGCGGTTTCTTTGTCTTTGTTTCGTCTGTCATCGACCTGCTATCGTCTCTTCTCCATTTGCTGCCAAGAGTCCGTTCCGAATCGGATGAGGTTTGCTTTACCTGCGATCCTTGTAACTTTTGCGCGAACCGTTTCTTGCTTCGAGGGTTTCAACACCGCTGGGTTCCCGCCTCGGTGTGTTGCATATCGCCCGTACGCCATGTGGCCCTGGCCGTACGGCACTGCGATCACGTCGGGACGAATGCCCCGACATAAAACGGCAGGTATGCGTATCGAGTCGCGTTCGGTGGTGACTTCGACCAGATCACCATCAGCGATTCCGAGCAATGCAGCCGTTCGCGGACTGATCTCGGCCCAGCTTCCCCACAGCACGCTAGTCATCGAATCGGGCAGTTCTTGAAGCGCTGGCAGATTAGCAAATGCTCCGTCGCCGAGCGCCGCATGTTCGTAGGTCAAGAGGGTAAAAGGATATTCGCTGCTGTGGTCGATTGGAGATTGACTGTGAAGCATCCGGACCTGCGGAGCATCGCGTTCGACTGGTTGGCGACTTCCCTGCACCTCGCCGGTCCATACACCGCGCTCGAGAAGAGCCGCCAACAACTCGTCCGGCGAATCCGCCTTTATTGATCCCGCTAACTTTTGCAGCCGGGCTGCGACGTGAGCCGCAGCAGCTTGTGCTGAATCGATTAACAATTCCCTCGAGTTACCGGTTGGAAATTCCACCGCATCTGCCGCGAGCTCGCGCACAACGGCGAGTAGCACATCGGCTGTCTGTCTGGTATTCGACTCCGCTTTGATAACCGGTTGTGCGATTGAAACTGCCGCCTTCGCGAAATCAGCATGCGTTGTAGTGACATTCCACTTTTCGAGATATGTGCTATCAGGAAGAATCAGATCGGCTAGCGCCGTCGTTTCATCAATGAAGGCAGAGAAGCTTGCGATGAAGGGCAGGTTCTCGATTTTGTCCGCAGTGGCAGGATGAGAATGAATAGGATTTACAGCAAGAACCAGTAACGCCCGAGTTTTACTGGTAATCGTCTCCGAACCAAATGAGTCGCTGAATGCCAGCAGACCGTCGGGCTGCACGTCCTCAAGAAGGTCAAAGGCGTCATCGCGGGGCAGCAGCACCCCGCCAGGTTTATTCAGATTTCCAACGATGAGATTCAGAAAGTTAATTGCTATGTGATCTGCTTGCAGGCGTCTCTCTTCTCCAGCGGTGTTTACCGTGTTCACCAGCATGCCAGAAGTTTCGCCGCCGCTGATCGCCAGAGAATGCGAGGATTCTGCAAACTCGCGAGCGATTCTTTTGACTCTCTCCGGTTCCACGCCAGTTAGCGCCTCTGTCTTTTCAGGCGCGTAAGCGTCGAGCGGGTCGCTCAAAAACTTTGGTGGAGAAGCGTCCTTGACGAGGTTTTCTCGAACTATGACCTGGGCAATCGCAAGCGCCAATACCCCCTCGCTGCCAGGGGAAGCCGCAAGCCACTCATCGGCATTCGCTCCGGTTTGCGTCATTCGCGGCTCAACCTGAACAAACTTTCCTCGCGGCTTGCCGACCGTGCTGCGAAACTGACTGTAGGCAAGCCCGTAGCGAACTGGAGAATGCCAGGTTTCAAGAAATCGCGCACCGAAGGAAAGAAGGTATGACGCGTTTGCGATATCGAAGACCGGAATGACGTGTCTTCCGTAAATGTCTGCGTAATCGCTAGCGGAGAGTTCACGCGATCGAGAACTGACGAGTGTCATCCCGGTAACGGCCTGGAGCCACCTGCCCGCAAAGTCGGTTATTCCCTGCGTATCCGAAGTGGCAAACACTATCTCGCGACCAAGTCCGCCTGCTCTGAGCTCACGCAGCTTATCCGCGAGTATCATGATTCCTTGATCCCAACTTATCTCTTCCCATTTCCCTTCGCCGCGTTCGCCGACTCGCTTCATCGGACCTTTGATTCGATCAGGGTTGTACAAGACTTCCAGCCCCGCCTGACCTCGCGCGCACAACGCTCCGCGATTCACCGGATGAAGTGGATTGCCCTCAATCTTGTTGGCCTTGTGCTCGCGAGTTCGAACGATAATCCCGCAGCCTGCCGGACACATCCCGCACGTCGAAGCTTTCCAGTAGTCGATCCCAGGCACGTACTCTTCATCGGGAACCCACGCCGGTATGAGCTTCTCTTCAGGATGCCCGCACGCGGAAAGAAGCGAAGCGCTCGTCGCTCCCAGTCCGGTTAGCTTTATGAATTCGCGTCTCTTCATTTTTCATGTACGGGCGGCCCTCTGTGGCCGCCCCTTATTCAAAATCGTCAGGTCCGTCCGCACGCAGTAAGGGGCGGCCACGGAGGGCCGCCCTTACATGTTCATCGGTGACATACGTAGCAATCAATGCTCACGCTTCGAGCGCGATGGCAGTCGATGCACCAGCCCATCGACTGATCCACAACGCGACGGACTCGATGCATCTCGCCGATCTTGCCATGACAAGTCTCGCATTCGAGACCCGCTCGAATGTGCGGCTTGTGCGTGTAATACGCATTAGCCCCAGGCTCCAGCCAATATACTCGACGCCAGGGCGGCTGCTGCTTTTGCTCAGCGAATGCCGCCAGCTTTTGAACTTCAGGACTGTCGGCCTTCTCCGATTGGTGACAACCCATGCACGTATCAACATTCGGAATAGTCGCGTGAGAGGACTTGTCGACATTCTCGTGACAAAACGTGCATTCGAGCTGCGGGCCGTCTTGTTTAGTTACGTGTTGCCAGTGATCGAATTCGATTGGTTGCTTCGGCGCCTCAGGCTTGCCTAGCACTCGCAGCAAGACGAACGAAATCACCGCGATCACGGCCAGCGATACTACTAATGACTTCGTGACTGTTCTCATCTCCAAAATCGGCGCGACCGTTCCCAGAGCTTCACTCTCTATCTGGCTTAAGCTTTAAGGGAAAGAAAAGGAAAACAGTCCGAGATTATACAGACTATCGGCGCAATCGAAAACTGTCCCGTGGAAACGAGGGCGCGAGTTCACCTCTTGCCGCGCTGTTGCCTGCCTCGCTTGCGCTTACTCTCATTGAGCGATTCAACGTAGCGAAGCACCACTATGCGATCTTGAGGCTCCAGCCGGAGAAACTCCTCGACGATCCTCACCATCTCGGGGCTCTCGGAAACTTCTTGCATCATCGACAGGAACACAGTTATGTCTGAAATATCATTGCTTCGACCGGCAACTCGCTGTGGAAGCGGGCCGGAGGCTGCGTCAAAGACCGCGTGCGCGTCGACGTCCAGCGCGCGGGCAAGAGCCTTGATCTTTGCAGCCGACGGATTGTCCGAGCGCCCGCTCAGAATATCGGCTGCATATCCATCGGTGATCTCACCGCCAGATCTCTCCTCGATGTGACGCAGCTTGAGATGCTTCTGGCGCATGACGCTCCTGACGTAACGACTCAAGCGCCCTTTTCTTGCCTTAGTCATGCCTCCTCCATTCTACCGTTATTTCAGAGAACTCTAAAATACCGGTTGACACGTCTATGCGGGCAGCCTTACGATTTGGCTTCGACGCCTGGCCGCCTCGCATAGCGCTCATCTAGGGCGTTTTTAGCACATTGGCTGCCGCGGCTCAACGGCTGGTTTGAAAACGCAAAACCGCGAGTTCTTATCGTGAGCGCAGGAACAATATTTTCAGCGACTTCAGAAGCTCTGCCGGATGTTTATCGCCGGAATGGCGACTCGCCGGCAACGGCAGAGAGTCACGAGCTTTGCATCGCGTGCAACGGCACGGGCTTGATCGCAGGCCTGAGTGACTACCCCGGTTCCGAGAATCGCCACTTTTGTTCGCATTGCGAAACGGGCCGTCGGGTTATCAGCCGAATCCTCGAAATTGCCGCGCAAACTCGAACCGAGGAGCGCGCGCGACGAAATGGTTACCAACACTGATCGCTTCAGTGCAGGCCTGGTAGGACCCGATCGCTAGGATTGAGGTGGTAGCGCTCTGGCAAGATCGAGATAAGCCCATTTCAAGGCAGTCGGGTGATGAGGTGAGGGCCTCGCAGATGTTCTGATGGAGCGTAAGTATCGGGCGCGGAAAGCGATTGATTACTGCGCTGCAAGATGCTCGTTGACTCCGTGAACGATGTCGCCGACGGTCAGGAACCTCGGAATAGCATCGTCGGGAATCTTGATCTTAAACTGTTCCTCTAATCGCAACGCGATGTTGAGTGCGTCCAGGGAGTCGGCGCCGAGGTCTTTCATCAAGTGGGTGGTGGGACCCAGATGATCGCGATCCACGCGCAGCTCGGCGACTATAATGCTTTTCACGGCGTCTTCAATAGATTCAATGGCTTCTTTGCTCATTTGCCCTTCCTCTGGCTGATCTGCAGGCGCCAAGAATTTTTGAAGCCTTGATACTACTGCACAAAGGCGCGGACGACAAGCACTGCATTGTTGCCGCCAAAACCAAACGAATTGGAGATCGCAGTCCGCAACGGCGTCGCCGTTCCCACGAGCCGAGGGCCTTCGGTGACATAATCGAGATCACACTGCGGATCCGGCTCTTCGTAGTTTATCGTCGGCGGTATAAGCTGCGCCTCTAGAGAAAGCACGGTCGCGATGAACTCAATCGCCCCCGCTGCGCCCATCGAATGGCCAAGCATCGACTTGATCGAATTGACCGGAATCTCGTAAGCGCGGCTTCCGAACACGCGTTTGATCGCCTCGGTCTCGGATGCGTCGTTGAGTTTGGTCGCGGTCCCGTGGGCGTTGATGTGATCGATTTGATCGGGACCAACACTCGCATCTTTCAGCGCTCGGGTGATTGCGTGAGCTTCGCCGTCCGGATCCGGGAACGTGATGTGGGATGCGTCGGCCGTCGAGCCGTAGCCGATGACCTCCGCATAGATGTGAGCTCCTCGCGCCAGCGCCGCTTCCAGATCTTCCAGTACCACGACGCCGGCACCTTCAGCCAGCACAAAGCCGTCGCGGTTAGCGCTGAACGGCTTGCACGAGCGCTGAGGCGGATCGTTTTTGGTCGAGAGGACTCGCATTTCTTTCCAGGCGTCCATCACCACCGGCGTCACCGGCGCGTCGACACCGCCGGCGATCATTCGATCGGCGTGCCCGTAGCGGATGAGGTGGAACGCTTGTCCAATCGCGTTGGCGCCCGATGAGCAGGCGGTGGTCACGGTTATGTTCGGTCCGCGAGTCTTGAATCGAATCGCGATGTTGGAAGAGGACGCGTTGTACATCGACTTCGGAATCGCAATGGCAGAACGGCGGCCTTTTCCGTTCGAGAAGAAGGCGCCGCAGAATTCCTCGATGGAGCCCTGCCCGCCGAAACCCGTGCCAAGAAAGACGCCCGCTTCGTAGCTATCAAGCTGACCGTTGTCCAATCCCGCTTCGCGGGTCGCCATTTCGGTAGCCGCGATGGCCATTTGAGACACGCGGTCGAGCCTTGACATCTCGCGCTCGTCGAAGAACTCTTCGGGCCGAAAGTCCCGGCAGATTCCGGCGACGTTCGACTTGAGGTTCGAAGTGTCAAACTCCTCGATCCGCGATATACCGCTCCGACCTTCGGCGAGCGCTTCCCACACGCGCTCGCGCCCAACGCCAGTCGGAGCGATGATCCCAATCCCTGTTACTGCGATTCGCCTCATGAAAGTGATGCGTGATGCGTGATGCGTGATCCGTTCTTGTCACGAATCACGGATCACACGTCACGTTACTGAATCAACTCCAACTTCTTTCCGATGCGATACATTGATTCGAGCAGACGTTCGGCGTGCTGGTCCGTG
>DATFWM010000655.1:0-3361 GCA_035259295.1 Blastocatellia bacterium
CACCATTCCGTAGCGCGCGTCGCGGCGCTGCATCTCGTGAAGAATCGTCGCCGTCAGCTTAGCTCCGGTGCAGCCGAGCGGGTGGCCCAACGCGACCGCGCCGCCGTTCACGTTCAACTTGTCCTGATTGATCCCAAGCTCCTTCACCACCGATAGGGCCTGAGCCGCGAACGCTTCGTTCAACTCGATCAGGTCGATGTCGTCGAGCTTCAAGCCCGCGATCTTCAACGCTTTCGGCACTGCGACGACCGGCCCGATTCCCATGTAGTCCGGATCGACGCCCGCCGTCGCAAACGCGATCAGCTTCGCTATAGGCTTCGCGCCTATCTCTCGCGCGCGATCGGCCGACATCACCACCGCCGCCGCCGCGCCGTCTGACATCTGAGACGAGTTGCCGGCGGTCACCGTTCCGCGAGCGTGAAACGCAGGCTTGAGCTTCGCCAGCGCTTCCATCGAACTGTCCGCGCGCGGGCCTTCGTCGGTGTCGAAGACCGTTTCCCTCACAACTCGCTTGCCTTTCGCGTCAAGCTCGACCGTCTTGACGTTCAGCGGAACGACCTCGTCTTCGAACCTCCCTTCGCTGATCGCGGCCAGCGCTTTCTGATGGCTGCGCAGCGAAAACTCGTCCGCTTCTTCGCGCGAGATCGAATACTTCTTCGCGAGGTTCTCAGCCGTGAGCCCCATGCTCAGATAGTAATCGGGCCAGTTGTCGACAAGCGTCGGATTAGGAACCACCTTATGCCCGCCCATCGGAACGAGGCTCATCGTTTCCGTTCCACCGGCAACGATGCAATCAGCCCAGCCGGCCATGATCCGCTCGGCGGCGAACGCGATCGCTTGAAGCCCCGACGAGCAGAAGCGATTAATCGTGACCGCGGATGCTTCCTTCGGCACTCCCGCAAGCCACGAAGCTTGCCGAGCCACGTTCATTCCCTGCTCTGCTTCCGGCATCGCGCATCCGAGGATGACGTCTTCGATCATCGAAGGGTCGAGCCCCGCCGTGCGCTCGACGGCGGCTTTGATGACTGCTCCGGCCATGTCATCGGGCCTCGTGTCTTTGAGTGTACCGCGCGGCGCCTTGCCGACGGCGGTTCGTAATGTTGTGACTATCACTGCTTGTTTCATAACTATCTCCCTGCAATCTGATTAGATTTCTTGAGCACAGTTTTCGAAAACTCGACTGCGGTCTCTTTGATCAGATTCAGATCAGGTACGCGATCCAGCATTTCCTGGGAAAGTCCTTCTTGCCCGATCAGCGTGCCGACAATCTGGCCAGCAATTGATGCGTTGGTGTCTGTGTCTCCTCCGGCCGAGATTAGTTCTTCGAGTAGCGCCTTGAATCCAAGTTCTCTTATCCGTTGTACGACGAAGAGAACGAAGGGAACAGATTCGACCACGTAGGCCGAACAACCGAATTGCGCTGCAACTTCGTGGATAGAGGCGTCCTGGTCTAATTCGACCATCTGATTCAAACGATCCTTGACGCTACTATCGGGAAGATAATCAATGATGAGTTGAACGAGATTGCTATCGCCTATCCAAGCTCCTTCGTAAGCTGCAGCCACCGACAGCGCAACCGCAAGTGCGCCCGCGTAAGCTTCTTCGTTATGATGGGTGATCCTACAGACATCTCGAATCGTAACCCTGGCGTTGTGGTCTTTCGGGTTCAAACAAAATGCGAGAGGGGCTATTCTCATTGCGGCTCCATTGCCAGCGCCCATCTCTCCCTTGCGACCGACAAGCGCCCAGTGTCCTCCTGCGCTGAGTTCCGACAAAGCCTTCTGTGTGCTCGCACCGACGCCGGAGATACGCCTTGCCTTGAACCAAGACACAAAATTTTCAGCTATCACTGAGGCGTCGACGCACCCGCAACGCGAAACTGCCTCGCAGGTTGCTAAAGTCATTTGAGTATCATCCGACAGTTTCCAATGCCGATCGCGATCAAGCCTCACGGGTATCTGTTGCCGTTCATATGGTCCTCCCATACAATCGCCTACCGCGCCTCCAAGAATGCAGCCGATGATCCTGTCAGCTCTCCTTCCTTCCTGTGACTCTTCTAGCCTTGTCCTCACTGACAGATCCTTTCGCTGCGATAGGATTAATTCCTCAACGGCTTGCCAGTCTTCAGCATATGCTGAATCCGCTCTTGCGTCTTCTTCTCGCCGCACAAAGAAACAAATGCCTCGCGTTCGAGGTCCAACAAATACTGCTCGGACACAAGCGTCTTGTGCGACAAGTCGCCGCCGGTGATTATGTAAGCAAGCTTTCTCGCTACGTGAGCATCGTACTCACTTATGAATCGGCCGCGCACCATCATATGAACCGCAAGCTTGATCGCCGAAAGCGCCGGCTCACCCAACACCGGAATGTCGGTTCGCGGATGCGGCTGCGTGTAGCCCTCCCGCGCCATCGCCAACGCCGTCTGCTTTGCGTCTTCGATCAAGCGGTCTCGGTTCATCGTGATCGGATCAGTCTCGCGCAGGAAGCCAAGCTCGCGAGCTTCGACCGCTGACGCTGACACGCGAGCCATCGCGATCGTCTTTGAGACTTTCTTGATACGCGGGAACAGGTCTTCGTCGGGCGCGGCGTCTTCGACCGCGCGCAAGACCATCTCTTTCACTCCGCCGCCTGCAGGTATCAAACCGACTCCCACCTCTACCAGCCCGATGTAAGCCTCAGCCGCCACGCGGGCCTTGTCGCCGTGCATCGTGATTTCGCAGCCGCCGCCAAGCGCCATCCCTTGCGGCGCCACAACCACCGGCTTCGGCGAATAGCGAAGATTCATGTTCGCGTTTTGAAACTGCCGAACTGACATCGCGATTTCGTCCCACTCACCTTCCTGGATGCCGAGCAGCAAAAGCATGATGTTCGCGCCTACGGAAAAGTTCTCGGCTTGATTGCCGATCACCAGCGCTTCGAAGTTTTCGCCGACCTCCTTGACCGAGTAGTTCATCATCGAGACCGTGTCGGCGCCAATCGCGTTCATCTTTGAATGAAATTCGAGACCCGCCACGCCGTCCCCCAAGTCGATCAGCGAGGCCGATGCGTTCTTCTTGATGACTTTGATTTGGTCTTTGAGCGACTTCAGGATCGTTACTCCAGGTCGCCGCGCGACTTCTTTGTAGTCGCTCGTCGCGAGGTCGAAATAAAACGTCCGGCCTTCACGACGTTCGTAGAAACTCTTCTTGCCTGAATCGAGAAGCTTCTCGACGAAAGATGGAATCTCGAGCCCATCTTCGCGCATCTTCGCAACTGACTTCTCGACGCCGATCGCATCCCACAATTCGAAGGGCCCGAACTCGTAGTTGAACCCCCACTTCACGGCATTGTCGATGTTCACGATGTCACCGGCGATCTCAGG
>DATFWM010000656.1:0-3381 GCA_035259295.1 Blastocatellia bacterium
GGTGACGAGTCCCGTTGAGGCGGACCGGCGGATCCGGAAAGAAACTACTATCAGAGCGTTAAGCACACCTATCTTGTCCTTGAGTAAGCCCTTGCGGGAATCCCCAAGAACTTGGGGCACCCGCGCTTATATGCCATAATAGATAAACGTGTCAAGTTAATTTTTAATAGTTTATTGTTTATTCTCAAGACTACCGTACTGCGCGCAGCAGGACGACTCCATGTCCAGCGACTGTGACGCTGTGATCTGGGACTTGCGTTTCAAAAGTCTGATGCAGCCAAAGGTCGCGGAGCTTTGGTCTGCCGTTGATGCCCAGATCCGCCCAACGGACGCTCACTTTCGACGGTTCTGCGGCGCGATTGAACACCGCCACCGCCACAGCGCCGCCCGAAAGCTGGCGCGTCCAGATCTCTTGATCGCCCGACTTCCAAACTCGCTTCGCTTGCTTTCCCTCTTTGTCTTGATCGACAGCGATCACTTCGCGGTTGGTGAGCGTCTCGAGAATCGCTGGACTCATACTTCGCAAATCGTTCCCGGCCAACAGCGGCGCGGCAAGCATCGCCCAAAGGCTCACGTGCGTTTTATATTCAGTCTCACTCATTCCGCCGTTGCCGATCTCGAGCATGTCGGGATCATTCCAATGGCCCGGCTTTGCCCACTCAGCCAGATCGCTTTGTCCAAACCCTATCCGTGACATTGAATCCCAACTGTCGCGAATGTCGCCAGTCGTGCGCCAAAGGTTACCGCCGACGTCTGCGCCCCACTTCCAGACATTGAGACGGCCATACTGGCAAAGGCTGTAGACGATGGGGCGACCGGTTGCTCGAAGCGCATCTCCCATCTTCTGATAGATAGCCGGCATCTCTTCATCGGTATAGATCGTTCGCGCGCCACACCAGTCGTACTTCAAGTAATCGATTCCCCAAGCCGCGTAGGTCTTGGCATCCTGTTCCTCGTGGCCGTAGCTGCCTTCGTAGCCTGCGCAAGTATTCGGTCCGGGTGAAGAGTAGATGCCCAGCTTCAATCCCTTCTTGTGAACGTAGTCGGCGAGCGCCTTCATGTCGGGGAACTTCTTGTTCGTTTGAATATTTCCCTGCGCGTCGCGGCCTGCCTCCCAGGTGTCATCGATGTTGACGTAGATGTAACCCGCCTCTCTCATTCCATTGCTGGCCATCGCATCGGCGATGCCGCGCACTGCGGCGTCGTCGATTCTCCCCGCAAACTTATTCCAACTGTTCCAACCCATTGGCGGCGTCCTGGCGAGCCCGTTGTCCGGGACCTTGTGAAGCGCGGGCGGCGGAATGCGAGCGGGAAGCGCGCCTTCGCCCACCGGCGCGCGATGCGCCACCATTTCAATCGGCTGAGCGGTCGGGTTGCGACGTGTCGAGATGTGCAACTCATCCCCGACCAGCTTCCCTTCGTATTTCACGCTACGAGGCGTTGTTCCGTCTTTCATCGTTGCAGTCAGAGTAAAACCATCAGGGCCACCGGTGCTCTCGGTGATCAGGTAGTAAAACTGAGTCGTGCGGATGTAGCCGGTGATCCGCGACCCTTCTTGTTTCAGGTTGAGATAAGTCACGCGGAAGGTGCCATCCGCATTCGGAGTTCGCACTGCCCAGTTGCCGGTCAGTTTATCATCAGCTTGTGTGCGGGGTTGGCGCGCCGCGACAACAGCCGCAAGACCGGCAAACAGCAGCGGGGCAGATATCACAACTAGAACGCGATAGAAATAACAGCGCCGACCATTGGCATCGGGCATAGCGACTACCTCCCAGGGAAATTCTTTCTTTGCGCGGCGCAGATTAGGACGAGTTGCGATTAAGTGCGGGATCAGCCCGCAGCGAGCAGTTTGTTCAGCTCGTCAATTGCATTCGCGGTTGCCTTAGCGTCGTTCTTTCCGTGGAGTGATGCGATTATTGAACTGTAGGCAGCCTGCAGCGCGCGCTCGGAGTCGTCGACGGGAGCGAAGCGCACGTTCAGTTGAACGCGGGCAAGATCACCGGACACCCCAAGCGGGTTGCCGGAAAGCGGCTCTAGCTCCAGGTACAGCACCCCGGTGAACGAGCTTACGCCGGTGCTCTCGACATCGGGAAGATTTGACGCCGGCGCGCCGCTGGCAGGATTGCCCGGTCGCGTTGGCGCCGCCCCAATTCCTCCCTGCGTTGCAACCAGCGTAGCTCGGATCGGATCTCGTGTGCGAGTTTGACCACCCGCGTCCTTCACCGCCAGATGACCTTGCAACTGAAGTCTCCGGCCAATGATGGACGCTTTCGCCGGAGCATAAGTGAATGTGTAGCTCGAGCTGCCAACTTCAAAGCTCCCTTTGAACTCTTTGCGTCGCGACATTGCCGCGATTGAATGAACCCGCGAGGGTTGAGACGGCAGCTTCAGCAATCCCTCATCGCTGTCTTTCTTCTCTGACTGTCTGAATAACATAAATCTCCCAATTGCGGATTGCCTATTGCGGATTGCGGATTTTTGTAGCTGACTTGAAAGTCCACAATCCGAAATCCGCAATCCGCAATTACAGATTCCCTTTCTTATGCTCGTCAGCTAGGTAATCGCATGCACGCATGGTCAGCGCCAATATCGTCAGCGTCGGGTTTTGATTCGCGCTTGTGACAAAAGCCGCGCCGTCGACCACGAACAAGTTCTTCACGTCCCAGCTCTGATTGAACTTGTTCAGCAGTGATGTCTTCGGATCATTGCCCATCCGCGCGGTGCCGAGCTCGTGAATGATCCGGCCGGGCGCAGTTATTCGGCCCCCGGTCGAGACAACCTCCGCGCCCGCCGCTCGCAGAATCTCTTCGCTGGTCTGGGCGGCGTCGCGAGCCATCTCGCGCTCGTTGTCTGAATACTGGACGTGCATCTTCAAAACAGGAATGCCCCAGGCATCGACGACTCCGTCCGGATCGATCTCGGCATAATTCTCGCGCCGCGCAAGCATCTCGGCGCGAGTGGTCATGCTCACAGGCGTAGAGTAGTAATGCCGCACGCGTTTTTTGAACTCTGAGCCGAAGCCCGGCGTAAGCGACGGACTCTTTGCAAACGCCGGATACATTCTCGAACCCGACCCGCACTCGAAGCCGTAGCCGCGAATGAACCGCTGCTGCTTCGTTTCTTTGCTGATGTTTCGGAAGCGAGGCACAAGCAGCCCCGAAGTCTTGCCGTCCTCGTTCACCGGATCGCGGCCAGCCAGCACATTGAAGTAGCCACTCGCGCCGATTCCGCCAAAATGGTCCATCAAATAGTGACCGAGCACGCCCGATGAGTTGCCCAGCCCGTTCGGATGCTGCCGCGATTTCGAGTTGAGCAGGATGCGGGTCGATTCCAAAGTTGACGCGCCGAGCACGATGACTTTGCCGAGCGCTTCATACTCCT
>DATFWM010000657.1:0-5304 GCA_035259295.1 Blastocatellia bacterium
GAAGGCTCGGTTGTGTTGCCCGGGTTTGTCGACGCGCACACTCATCCCGTGTTCGCCGGAACGCGTGAAGATGAATACGAGATGCGCGCGAAGGGCATGACTTATCAACAGATAGCCGCGCGCGGAGGCGGGATACGCTCAACTGTGCGAAAGACGCGCCAGGCTTCCGAAGACGAGCTATTCCTGCTGGCCAAGGCACGCGTGCAGCAAATGCTTGAACACGGTACGACTACGATCGAAGCTAAGAGCGGCTACGGCCTGACGACCGAAGATGAATTGAAGATCCTGCGCGTCATCCGGCGGCTCAACTCCGAGACCCCGCTCGAATTGATCCCGACGTTTCTGGGCGCGCACGAGATTCCCGATGAGTATCGCGGAAGGAACGAGGAGTATGTTGGATTGGTTGTTGAGGAGATGCTTCCTCGAGTCGCCGACGAAGCTCTGGCTTGGTACTGCGACGTCTTCTGTGAGTCGAACGTGTTCACGGTTGACGAGTCGCGGCGAGTGCTCACGCGAGCGAAGGAGCTTGGGCTTGGCATTCGTCTCCACGCCGAACAGTTGAGTTCAAGCGGGGGCGCCGGCCTTGCTGCGGAGCTTAGCGCCACGACCGCCGACCATCTTGAATGGATCCATGACGCGAGCATCGAAGCGCTTCAGCAGGCAGGAGTCATAGCGGTATTGCTTCCCGGAGCTGTGTTCAACCTCGGCCTTACGCGGTATGCTCCCGCGCGCAAGATGATCGAGCGCGGACTTGCTGTAGCGCTTGCCACTGATTTCAATCCCGGCAGCTCGCCGACTCTCTCGATCCAGATGATTTTGTCGATCGCTTGCACTCAAATGCGAATGACTCCCGCCGAAGCAATCGTCGCAGCCACGATCAACGCAGCGCACAGCGTCGGGATCGGCGCGCGCGCTGGCTCGATTGAGGCAGGCAAACAAGCTGACCTGGTGCTGTTCGATTGCTCAGACTACCGTCAGATACCTTACCTTTTCGGTGTAAACCACGCCACAGTTGTGATCAAGTCGGGGCAGGTGGTCTTTGACCGAGGCTCATAGCGGCGCTTCATTTATTCTTCGGGCTCACCTTGCAGTGAATAATCCTGACGGATATACTCTGCGGCTCTTAGCCGGTTATGCGAAATTTCGCGATTGATGATGAGTTGTCGACGATGATTCATCATTTCATCGACCAGGTCAATCATTGATTCCCCAGAAAATGAAAAAAGAGAGGAAAGGAATATGTCATATCAACAAGGTTACCCTCAGGGCGGCTACGGCGCGCCGCCGCAAGGCTACGGAGCGCCGCCGCCTCCGGCCGGTTACGCAAGCATCGGAAAGAGATTCCTGGCTGTGATACTTGACGGCCTAATCGTCGGCCTCGGAGAGTTGCCCGGATGGATCGTGTACATTATCGTGGTCGCGGGTGCGGTGTCGACCGCTCCCTCGAGCGGCCAACTCAGTAACGAAGCGAGCGCGGCACTCGGACTGGGAATGTTGGTTGCAATCGGGCTCATTTGTATTGGGGGCCTGATCGTCGCCTTGTACAACATTTATCTTCTAGGCAGAGACGGGGCGACGCTCGGCAAGCGTTGGATGAAGATCAAGGTGTTGGATCCACAAGGGCAGCCCCTCGGGTTCGGCAAGGCTTTCCTGCGCGAGTTAGTAAAGGCGCTCGTCGGAGGCATCCCCTGCATCGGCTGGATCCTTTTGCTGTGGCCCCTGTGGGATGCCGAAAAGCAGGGACTTTACGACAAGGTTTTCAGCACCCACGTGTATGATGCGTCGTGAGCGTTTTCTAAAAAACTCTCGCGGTTAATGGAAGCGTGTTCACGAACGGCCGGGGCGCCGTCATCGCGCCGGGCTTGGATGTTTCACACTCAGCCGTGGGCTAGATGCTTAACAACATTCGGGCGTAAAACCGGAAAGGCTCATGGCGCGATCTGGCTTTTTCGTAGCGGCTCGGCCTGTTCTACTCCAGTTTCTTTTCGCGGGGGAGCAGATTCATCGCCCATCAATACTGCTCCCTTCAATAACGCGCCCTCTTCTACGATTAGGACTGGCGTCTTGATGTCGCCTTGAATGCGACCGGTCTTTGAAACCTCGACGCGCGATCGGATATCTAGATTACCGTGAAGAGCGCCGCGAATGAGGCACACGCCGACTTCGACGTCTGCGTTGACCTCGCCGGTTTGCTCAATGACCAGCGTTCCAGTTTCAGAAATCAGCTTTCCGGTAACCTTGCCCTCGACTTGAAGCACACCAGCGAAACGAACTTCGCCCGATACCTCGACTCTGCGGGCAATTTTCCCCTGAATCGACTCTTCATCGTTGACTTTGAATGCTTTCATTGGTGAACCCGGCCCGATTGGATCAGTCGCTGCCTTGCTGTATTACCCGGAACCGCAATGTGCATAGCCGGGTCATATTCCTTACCGACCGCTGAGCTTCCTTCTGGAACCCAGATCTGCACAACCGTGTAGCTGTAGCCTCGCGGCAGATAACGGACGTAGTATCCGTCCGGATGCTGCGACCATCGGCCCCAAGGAACCTGATGGCTTCCTTCGCCCAACGGCGCCATCCCGCCCAATACCGCGACGGCTTCGATTTGCTCGAACGAGGATCCGGGAGTCGTGAGCATCTGACGGATACGAGCCTCAGCCTCCAATATCTGCCGGACAGCGGGCGGGACCTCCGCCATCGCCTTTTGGTGAGCCGGACCTGGCAACAGATCAAGCCCCCTCCGATTGAGCATCGCGAGCTGTTCGGGGGTGAGGAGCAGACTGGCAACGGCCTTCAACTCAGTGCTGAGGTTCTCAAACTTCGCGCGCGCGATGATCGCCCACAGCAGCAATTGAATCTTGTGCTGATCGATTTCGGGATGACGAACCGAGTTGCGAACTATCGTGACCACTGCGTCTCTAGCGGGGCCTTTCGGGGGCGCGTAGAGATAGCCATCACCGCCGCCCGGCCCGTGAGTGCCCGCTTTCAAGCAATAGCTCTGCGTGTGCATCTCGTAAAAGCCCGGCCTGAGAGTGAACCCGCCACCCAGCGTTCGCTCGAGCGAGGTCAGCGGCGTGTAAGGCGTTGGATTGTACGTGTCGCGCGAGCTGTCTCCGTAGACGGCATCGCTCAAGCTTGTGGTGATGGGCGGCTCGCCTTCGAGAAGTTTTGTAGCAGGCGACTTGCCGGCAAGCTTACCGGCTTCTTCTTTGATTCGGCCGAATTGGGCAAGTGCCTCGGTTCGAGCGCCGACAAAGAAGAGAGCCAAGATTGCGAGTAGAGTAAGTCTTCTCCAGTTCAACTTCTTCATTTGGGGTCTCCGTGAAAGTGAAGTCTAAACGCATTAATCGTACTGATCAGAGAATTGCTGCGCAAGAGTATCGAGAAGTCAACTCGCGAGACGTGAGGAAGCTCGCAACCAAAACTACATCAACCAGCGCGCGTCGATCGACTATTGCGCTCCGACGGCGCGTCTATCTAATTCCAGACTGTTGCGGACTCCGCTTGTGCGGAAGCCGCCAGCATCAACTGCTCGCCCGAGCGTGTGACTCGAAGTATGGTGATCGCGCACGTTGGCCGCGTGATCCTGATCACGCGAGTCGCGCCGTTCGGGAATAATACGCCCAGGTCGCCGTTATTGATCGTTCCCTTGCTCAGGAATTTCTCTCCGTTCCTCTTAATCTTGCCAGGCTTCGAGAAGCTGAAAAAGGTCGTGCCCGCCGCATCGGACGAAACCTCCACTGTGGTGTCTTCTGTGAAGGTGATCTCGGTTCCACCGGCTGGCGTGGTCGTGAGCAGGAACAACTGAAAGTCGCCAAAGAGGAACATGTTGGCGGTGTCAATCGTCGGTCCCGGCGCTGAAATTGAGAAGTCAGCGTCGCTCATGTCCGATGTTCTCACATTGGCCGTGCTGGTTGTGACAATCGAGACTCTCGCTCTGGTTGTGCATATGGAGTCAACCATCCAATCAAAGCTTCGCGTTGTCGGCAGCACTGCAGGCTGCGCAGGATCATTGCTGGCCGCAATCGCTTTCGAGAAAGACCCGCCGCCGTCAGTCGAGAGGAAAATGTCAAAGCCTTTTACCAAAGACTGAACCGCTGCTGGCACGGTCCAGGTAATCGTAAAGCGCTGGTTGAACTTCAAGTTCTCGCGGCCGTTAGGAGCTGTGACCGTTGCCGTAACCCCAACGTCAGTAATGGTGAAGTTACCGTCGCTGTCATCTTGAGCAGAAAGGTCTCCGGCATCCGTAGCGATCACACGAATTCGCCCCTGTGTGGTATTGAAGCCAGGAGGCACTGTCCATGCGAATTGGCGTGCGGTGCCTACCACGTTAGGGTTGATGGTGAAGTTAAAGTTGGCGCCTCCGTCGGTCGAGAGCTTGAGCTGGAACTTTTTGATGTTGCTGTCGCCGTCGGGATCTGTAGCGGCCCATGTAATGTTGACATTCTGGCCGACAAACAGGGACTCGCCGCCGTTTGGCGCGGTCAGGTGCACTATTGGGGGATGATTGATCGGCGGCGGCGACGCAGTAGACGGCAAAACGTAGACGATTCCCGCTTGAGCGCGGAAAGCGTTCCCCGCAATAACGTTCGCGAACGGAGCGCCGAGTAATAAATCTCCGCCCCCATCCTTGTTAACATCTCCGGTCGCGATTGCCCATCCAAGCTCGTCGCCGAGCGTGAGGCTGGGGATGCCGCCGCCGTTTGTTGCGGTTTGGAACGTCGAGCCGTTGTCGAGGCTCGTCTCAATCTTGATGCTCGTTCCGGCGGGCGTAGTCTGAACCCACGATATCGAGGAAGTGTTTGCAAATGTGGAAGCGGGAAGGGTAAAGGTGCTTTGTCGATTACCGGTCAAGAATTTACGGTCAGCGGGATTGCCAATCGTGGCGCCGCTCGCGCTAAGCGCTCCGTTGTTGGCGTTTGCAGTCAGATCGTTCGCATTTCCGGCGTTGAAGTTCCAATAAGCCACGAGACCCGTTTCGTTGCCCTGCAGCTCCTGGTTGAAACTGGCTTGAATCTGACCGGCGGTGCGCGCGACGTTCCAGACACGGACGTCGTCAACGGTTGCTTGAAGGAATCGTAAGCCACCGGAACTCTTATCAGCGCCTATCAAAACTGGATCCATTTGATTTATCGGGCCAGGGAACGTCAACGTTCGGGTCGCATCCAGCGCCCCGTTCTTGAAGAAGCGAACTTGCCCGAGCGCACGGTCAAATACGACTGCCCACTGCTCCCACGTGTTCAGGGCGTTGCTGCTGGCGCTTTCCGCCTGCGGAGCATCGAATCCGGCAATTCCATCAGCGAA
>DATFWM010000658.1:0-3883 GCA_035259295.1 Blastocatellia bacterium
CAGGACTGGCTGACCTGGCGACCTCTAGCGCCTGCGTTCGCATGGTAAGCGCTTCGTAAGTAAGAATCGCGCGCCGGATGACGGTATTGTCGCCGGGAGCAAGACGCAATGCCTGACGAATTTCGTCTTCTGCTCGCTTGCGATCGCCTACTCTAGCTGCGAAGTACGCGAAGAAGGCTCGGGACAATCCGCTGCCTGGGCTTTGCGCCAACTCAGCCAAGCATAACTCCATCGCTTTCTGGTAGGTGGAACGAGCGTCTTTTGCGTGGCCAGTCAGGCGCTGCGCGTCGCCAAGGTTCAGGAGGACTACGTAATCGTTCGGAGTAAGAGTCGCCGCACGCTCCAGGTAGGGAATGGCCTCCGCAAACCGCTTTTCTATCAACAATAAGCTGCCCATATTGTTAAGGGCGCGCGGCGTTTTCTTAATCTTGAGGGCGTTCTGTTGGGCCCTTTCTGCTTCGTCCATTCGGCCGAGATTCTCTAGTGACGCACCCAGGTTCGCGTAAGCGTTATACATAGTCGGTGCCAGCTCGATCACTTTTTCAAACTGTTGTACAGCATCCTGAAATTGGCCCCGATGGAAGTAGTAAACGCCAAAGTATTCGTATGGATCGTAGAAAGTTGGGTCGAGAGAAATGGCGTGCCGGTACGTGTTGATCGCCTTGTCCGGCATGTTCTGCTTGTCATACAGACCGGCAAGGCGAATGAACCCATACACGTTTCCAGGCTCGAGATCGGTGACCCGCAAATAATGGTCAAGCGCCTGGGCAAATTGTCCGGACTCTTGGTTCCACATGCCTGCAGCCAAATGCACGCGAGCGGAATCGGGGTCGAGGCTCTCCGCCATCTGCAAATAATGCTGGGCATTGTCCAGATCGCTTTGCGCATGGGTCTCGTCATGTTTATCGATTTCTGCTTCCACCAGCCCAGCTAGCGGTAAAGGCGAGCGGGGATCCAACTCTGCAGCCCGTTGAAATGCTTGGATCGCCTCATTCAGGTTCTGAACGTCCAATCGCAGGTAGTACAAACCACGATCATAGAAAGCAGCAGCGGAGGGAGAGATGATTTCGGGGAGATTGCCTTGCAGGTTCAGCGCGTTCGATACTTCTCCAGATAGTGCTCCGGCCATGGCGCCGGCTGTTTCTGGAGAGTAGCGTGAAACGAAATCGCGCACGTGTGTGGCCGACTCAAGTTCGATCACCGATCCTTCTAAAAGTAAATCGCTGCCCTCGCGGCGCATTGTGGTTTGCAACGCGTGGGTCGCATGAAGCACATGTAACGCTTGTTCTGGAGTCTGGATCTGCAATTCACGGGCCTTTGCCGGGGCAACGACCGCGACGGTGCGCGAGCCCGCCTTCAAGTGTGAAATTCGCTCAGCCGCATCCTGCAACGCTCCACCTGAAACCACCAAGGTACCGTCAGAAGATGAAGCCGGAAGCACAACCAGCCGTACGTTCGGTGCTTTGAAGACGAAGGCGCGGAAACGCTCACGCACCTGTGGAGATATCAGGCTGAGCAAGAGCAATACGGGAATTGCGGCAAGTGATATTCGTACGCCCAACGGGAGCCTAAAAACGAAAGATGGTCTTAACCCCACCAACACTTCCTGCGCGCTGTGTGGCCGATCTTTGGGAAGAACGCTAAGGCAGCGAGAGGTTGTTTTCGCCCAACGACGTGGCAAGCCGCGAAAACTAGCCCGTGTGTTGGAGATCACGCGATCCGATCGGCTCGCGGTGGTAAGGTTCGTGTCGGAGTGTGACAGAGTCGAAACGGTGCTTTGTGATCGCGGCCCGGCCAGCATCTCGTAAAGGATGACGCCCAACGCGTAAATATCTGACGCTTTGGAGGCTTTGTCCCCCTTCCAGATTTCCGGAGCAATGTAGCGTGGGGTTCCGCCGAGATCGCCGGCTTGCGTACCTTCGCCGGAGAGCCCGAAATCGGTGATGACCGCGCGAACCTGATCGTTTTCTCCTCTGCAAAGAATTATGTTCCCGCTTTTTAAATCACGATGGATGATTCCCCGGCGGTGGGCTTCTGCGAGGCCTTCGCAAATCTGGCGTGCAATCTCGAAGGCTTCCCGCTCCGGCAGCTTGCCACGAGTCCTGAGAAGACTCGAAAGCGTCTCGCCTTCGAGGAGCTCCATGGTGAGGAAATCCACATCTCCTTGCGGTGTATGCGCGGTGTGGATTTCATGGACTCGGCAAATGTTGGGATGGCTGACGGCGAGCGCTCCCTTGATCTCTGGAGAAAGCCGCGGTTGGAAACCTGGCTTGGCGGATTTAATCGCGACTGGATGATTCAACTTGCGGTCGCGGGCCTCATACACAACACCCATACCGCCTTCCCCGATGCCACGGATAATCTCAAACCGATCAGCAACCAGCTCTCCCGGATGGAAAGCCGGCGGAGAATCTTTGAACGAAATTGCGGGATGAAGAAGAAACGAGCCCATCTTTTCTTCCCCGCGAATCACATCCGACGCTTCTTGCAAGAGATCGGGATCGTCCGGGCAGGCACATTGTAGGTAGAATTCACGCTCGTCTGCAGGCTTCTGCAACGCTGCAGAGACCAGCTGCATCAAGCGCTGATCGCGTTCGGCGCTGCATTCCATGTCTTTGCACTCAGGCGCTCAAACAACCAACGGCGCGCCCGGTACCACTCGCGCTGAAAGGTGTGAAGGGTCAGGTTCAGAGCTTCAGCGGCCTCGTTGTCGGTGAGGCCCAGAAAAAATTTCAGCTCAACCACTTCCCGTCGTTGGTGGTTTTCTTTGCCAAGCTCATCGAGCAGTTCGTCGATAGCGACCACCTGCTCAAGCTTGGTGTGGTTGCTAAGCACATATTCGGGCAGGCCTTCGAGCGCCATGAAATGAACGTCTGGGCGGGCGCGCGCGTGGTCGATCAGATGCCGACGCATGACGCGCGCGGCCAGAGCTAAGAAGTGACCGCGGTCGTGCCAGTCAATATTCTTGGCCGCTGCCAGGCGGAGAAATGCCTCATTTACGAGGGCAGTAGGTTGCAGGGTGTGTCCGTTTCTCTCTCGCCGCAGATAACGGGCCGCCAACACCCGTAATTCGGGCAACACTGCTTCGAAGAGACGGTTCTCGGCTTCCACGTCGCCGCCACGCCAACGGTGCAGGAGCTGGGTAATCTCGGTCGATTGACTGGGCATCTACTCCCCAACTTTGCGCAACATGTTAGCACGACCGAACGGCTGGTCGGTGGGGTTTAATTGCGAAGGTGACCGGACACAGCTCCGGACCATCGGTCCGGCCGGGCACTCTAAACCGATATGAGCTGGTGGTCGAGGCAGTCTGGGTGGATGGTTTCAAGGAGCCGATTGAGCAGATCGTTACCGTACTTAGCAAGGAAGAAGACCCCAGAAATCTCGCGCTCTTGGAGAGCCTTGCGGGGATAAAGTGAAGCGACCAAAAGCTCGGCATGGCGGGCTACGATTTCGCTCTGACGCAGTTCGGCACGCGCGGCGCGCGAGCGCAGGTTCGTGATCTGGTAGATCATTTTCGATTCTGCGTTCTCCGCAGATTCGACCAGTGTTCTATCGAGCTGACCTATGGCTTCGCGAACCACCTTCATCGATGTTTCGACCGAAGTCGTTGCTTCATCGAATGAACTTTGCAAACGTGGCGGAAGCAGACGCGAACCGATTACCTGTCTTAAGCCTTCAGGGCCCTGGAACACGTCCGTGAAGGACAAATGGTATTTATCAAGCAAAACTTGAGATTTTGCCTCGATCAGCGTTGCTGAGAAGCGCGGAATGATCGGCGTCACTCTTCCCGCGAGGTGTTCGTAGACAACGGCAATTTGAGCAAAATACGCGACCTCGGCAGCACCACCAACATAAGCAAGCGTTGGCAGGAGATAATCCT
>DATFWM010000659.1:0-3061 GCA_035259295.1 Blastocatellia bacterium
CAAGATCACCGACGCCGAAGCGCAGCAACTGATCGGCGAAGACAAGATCATGTACTGGGCGTCGGGCTCGATCCATTCGCCCGAGCAGGGCTCGCCAGAGATGCTGATGGAGCTTGCGTATCGGCTCGCGGTTGAGGACACGCCGTTCATCGACGCGATTCGCAAGAATGTGGTCGTGTTGATCACGCCCGCGCTTGAAGTCGATGGCCGCGACCGATCGGTCGATGTCTACAACTATCGGAAAGCTAATCCGAACAAACAAGCGCCGCCCCTCTTGTACTGGGGAAAGTACGTTGCTCACGACAACAATCGCGACGGGCTTGGGATGGCGCTCGCGCTCTCGCGCAATCAGATGAAGACGTTCCTCGATTATCATCCGGCTATCTTGCACGACCTCCACGAGTCAGTTCCGTTCCTTTACACCTCTACCGGAACCGGTCCTTACAACGCGTGGCTCGATCCGCTGGTGATCGACGAGTGGCACGTGCTCGCTTATCACGAGATCGAAGAAATGACCAAGCGGGGCGTGCCCGGCGTGTGGACGCACGGTTTCTACGATGGCTGGGCGCCGAATTATATGTTCTACGTCGCGAACGGCCATAACGCGATTGGCCGCTTCTACGAAACATTCGGCGGGCAAGGCGCTGACACAAGCGTGCGCAATGTCGGACCGCAGTCTCAGCGCGATTGGTTCCGACCCAATCCGCCGCTGCCGTGGGTGAAGTGGTCGATTCGCAACAACATCAATTTGCAGCAGTCGGCGATCCTGTTCGCGATGAACTACGTCGCGAATCAAAAGGACCGCTTCCTCAATAACTTTTATGTGAAGAGCAAGCGCTCGATTCTCAAAGCCGCGAATGAGGGCCCCTCGGCATGGGTGATTCCCGGCGACACTCCTCGTCCGGTTGAAGCTGCGGACATGGTTAACCTGCTTCGCTTGATGGGAGTTGAAGTCCAAACGGCGACCAAAGAGTTCAGCGTCAAAGACCAGAAGTTCCCGGCCGGTTCGTACATCGTCCGCATGGATCAGCCTTATTCGCGAATGGCCGATATGCTCTTCGACACGCAGTACTACAACGTGAACGACCCTCGACCTTACGACGACACGGGTTGGACGCTGGGCGCGCTTCGCAACGTGAAGACAGTTCGCGTCACGGACAAGAGCGTACTCGACGTGCCGATGGTGCTGTTGACAAGCGACGCGAAGGTTCGAGGCCGCGTCACAGGATCGGCTTCCACAGCTGGTTTCGTGATCAATCACAACACCGACAACACGCTTGCGACGCTGCGCTTCAAGCTCAAGGACGTGAAGATGAACGCGGCTGAGGACTCATTCAAGATTGGCGATCAAACGTTCAGCGCGGGTTCGTTCATCATCAAGAGCAACGGCAATCCCCAAGATCTGCGCCAACGTCTCGATGCAGCAGTGACCGAACTTGGGCTGACGGCGGTCGCCGTGGACAAGCTACCCGAGGTGAAGGCTCACGAAATCGCCGTCCCGCGAATAGCGATCGTTCACACCTGGACCAACACTCAGAACGAAGGTTGGTATCGAATCGAGTTCGACAGGCTTCAAATCCCGTACTCGTACATCTCGGTTCACGTCCTTCGCGATACGCCGAACCTCAAAGACAAGTACGACGTGATTCTGTTCCCGCCCGTGGGCGGTTCGGCTCAATCGATCGTCAACGGGACACCCAAGCGCGGCGATCCGATCCCGTGGAAGCAATCTGACATTACGCCCAATCTGGGTTCCTCGCCCGACTGGACCGACGACATGCGCGGAGGCATCGAGCTTCGCGGGATGGCAAACCTTCAAAAGTTCATCGAAGATGGAGGATTGTTCATCACAATCGCGGGCGTCTCGCAGATACCGATCGACTACGGCATCACGACCGGCGTGTCGATTCAGGAAGGCCGCCAGCTTCAAGCGCGAGGCTCGGTCTTCAGCGCGACATTTGCAGATAAGAAGAGCCCGATCGCTTACGGCTACGGTGACTCGTTACCTATTTACTTCAATCAATCGCCGCTATTAAACGTCAGCGCGATTCCTGGCGGCTTCGGCGGCGGCGGTGGTGGCGGAGGTTTCGGTGGAGGCGGAGGCGCCCAGGGCCCGAGACCCTCCGGCCGGGGTACGCTCAGCGATCCCGACATCGTTCAATCAATGCCGCAAGCGGGACAACGGCCGCAACAGCAGACTCGACCCGGCGAAGAAGGCATCCCCGAAGAGATGCGTCAATTCGCGGCGGCTTTAATCCCGCCTCCGAACATGCGCCCGCGAGTTGTGTTGCGTTTCAACTCGAATGAAAAGGATCTGCTGATCAGCGGGATGCTCGCGGGCGGGTCGGAGCTTACGGGTAAGGCCGCCGTCGTCGATGTTCCGGTCGGCAAAGGTCACGTCGTAATGTTCGCGAACAACCCGATGTGGCGGCATCAAACGCAGGGAAGCTTTTTCCTGTTGTTCAATGCTGCATTGAACTACAACAATCTCGGCGCGGGCAGACCCGAACCACCCGCGCGTCGCCAGGACGCTGCAAGCACCGGCGACGATCAGTAGTTGATCGCACCAGCAGGGATTTCGCAAACCTAGAAAGGGACGTCCTCCGGGCGTTCCTTTTTTCATAGATTGCAGTAGGAAGTATGAGGGTGTAGATTCTCAGCCGTCGTGGTTCTCCCTATACCGTGAAAGGAGTCTTATGAAAGTATCAACATTCGGCGCCTTGATGTTTCTCTGCCTTTCAACCGCCTCAAGCGGCTATGGCCAAAAACAGAAAAGCCAGGACCCGTGCGCGAACGCGCAAACGACTGCTGAAATGCGCGACTGCGCTGGCAGGGAATACAAGAAGGCTGATGACGAGCTGAACAAAGTCTACAAACAGCTTGTGTCCAAATTAGATGATGAGGGACAAAAGGAGGCGTTGAAGGCGGCACAGCAGGCGTGGCTAAAGTATCGCGATGCCAACTGCGACTTTGAAAGCTACATGAATCGGGGCGGCACGATCGAACCGGTCGTCCGTTATGGCTGTCTCTCCTGGATGACAACGTCTCGAACCAAAGAGCT
>DATFWM010000660.1:0-7062 GCA_035259295.1 Blastocatellia bacterium
TCAGGTCCAGACCTTTGGCGCGCTGCTTGGCCCGATTCCAAAGGAGCGCGGCGAAACCAACGGCATCATTCTCCGAAACGGCTACATCGTCGCGGAGTGGGGCGACACTCACCGCATAGATCCAACCTACAGCGTAGCCAAGAGTTTTCTTTCGACCGTGCTCGGGCTGGCGATAGGTCGTGGAATGATAAAGAGTGTCGACGACCCGGTGCGCGCTTACATCAAAGACGGCGGGTATGATTCACCCCACAATTCAAAAATTACCTGGCGACATCACGCGACGCAGACCAGCGAGTGGGAAGGCACGATGTTCGGCAAATCCCACGACTTCATTGGAATCGAGCAGTTCGGCGCGGGCCGCCGGCAGCCTCGCGAGCTCAAAGAGCCTGGTCAATTGTATGAATACAACGACGTGCGCATCAATCGCTTTTCGTTGTCGTTGCTTAGAGTATGGAAGCGCCCGCTGCCCGAGGTGCTCAAAGAATACGTGATGGATCGGATCGGTGCTTCGACGACCTGGCAGTATCACGGTTACCACAACTCAGATGTGATGGTCGACGGCAAGAAGATGACTTCCGTTAGCGGCGGAACTCGGTGGGGCGGTGGGTTGTGGATAAACACGCGCGACGAGGCCCGATTTGGCTATCTGTTCTTGCGACGTGGCAGGTGGGGCGACAAGCAGATCATTTCTGAAAAATGGGTTCAGATGGCGACGACGCCAAACTCGATTGGTCCGGACTACGGTTTTCTTTGGTGGCTGAACACACAAAAGAAGCAGTGGCCTTCTGCGCCGGCATCCAGCTTTGCGGCAATCGGGCACGGCTCGAATACGATCTGGATAGACCCGGAGCACGACCTTGTCGTGGTGTGGCGCTGGCATCAAGGGAACGGGGACGAGTTTTTCAAACGAGTGCTGGCAGCGATCCGAACCAACCATTAGATGTGAATCTGATGTGGGAGCCGAGAGCTCGAAGGCGGACGGCCGAACGACCTTTCTGGCGCATCACAAGCTAATCTCTAGTTCTGCTCACTGGCTTCCGTTATTTCTCTTTGACGCTTGGGCCGCCGAACAGGAATAATGACAAATTGGTAGGGACGCTCTGCACAACAAACTTGCCCCAATATGACCGACCGTCAGATCTAATGAAAGGCTTCATCTTAGCAGCAGGATTCGGCACCAGGCTTTGGCCGCTGACTGAGGACCGTACCAAGGCAGCGGTGCCGTTTCTGAATCGACCGTTGATTGGTTATTCGGTCGAGTATCTCGCGTCGTATGGGATTCGCGACACCATAGTGAATCTCCATCACCAGCCCGATTCCATTCGTCGGGTGCTTAGAGACGGCTCGGACTTCGGAGCGAGGATAACCTATTCATTCGAAGAAGAAATACTCGGCACGTCGGGGGCGCTGGATCCCGTTCGAGACGCGCTGGTCGATGAAGACTTCGTGGTTATTAACGGCAAGATCGTCACAGATATCGATCTGCGTGAAGCCATCACTGTGCATCAGCAACAGAACGCGATTGCTACGTTAGTGCTCAGAGAGAATGCCGCACGCGAGCACTTCAGCATCGTCGAAGTAGACGAGCGAGGCTGGATCACGCGTTTCGCCGGATTCCCGGATGTTGCAGCTTCGCAGGCGGGGGCCGCGGAGGCGATTCGAAACGTGGATGTTGCGTCCAGCACCAACCCAGCGCCGTTGATGTTTACCGGCATTCAGGTGCTCTCGCCGCGAATCTTTGATTACATTCCCTGTGGAAGCTTTTCTCATTCGACTCTTCACGTCTATCCTCAGGCGATAGCCAATCGCGAGGCGGTTATCGGCCACGTCGCTGATGGGAACTGGTACGAGATGAGCACGCTTCAGCGTTATCTGGACGCTAGCCTTCGTCTCAATCGAGAGCAGGGAGAATCAATCGTCGCGGGCTGCGACTGCCGAGTTGAGGATCATGCCGACGTGAAGGATTGCGTCATGTGGGATCGCGTGGTGGTCGAGCGAGGCGCGTGCGTCATGCATTGTGTGCTTGGCGACAACGTGCGAATACCGGCGGGCTCACTCATTGAGCGAGCAGTCATTGTGCGTCGAGACATTTTGAGTGAGATCGAAAGAGGAGAAGTTTCGGGCGATAACGTCATCGTTCCAATTTGATTGATTGCATGA
Source organism: Blastocatellia bacterium (assembly GCA_035259295.1). Taxonomy (GTDB): domain Bacteria; phylum Acidobacteriota; class Blastocatellia; order UBA7656; family UBA7656; genus Onstottus_A. The sequence continues at coordinate 2,161 of DATFWM010000660.1, forward strand.
CCTCGATCTTACCAACACCGTCAGCAGTGGCGCGCTTAGCGGCGCGCCATCTCGGAACTTCGGTCGAGGAAGTGTCGATCACTAGACTGACCGGAGACGCATCAACACGCTCATATTTTCGCGCCCAGACGCGCGAGTCTAGCGTCATTGTGTTGCGGTACGCCGACCCCTTCGATGAAACCGAGCGCGCGGTTGACAGATTGGCGAACGTTGAATCCGCAAATCCTTCAGCTCGGCTGACGTTTGCCAACGATCCATGCGCACACATCGAGGTCACCAATCGGTTAATCGATGCCCGTCTACCGGTGCCGCGAATTATCGCCGTGTCTGGGGCGGACGCGCTGATGCTGATCGAGGACGTTGGTGACGTTCGCCTTCAGGATTGGCTGGATGGACGCCCGGAGGCCGAGGCCGTCGAAGCATATCTGTACGCGCTTGAGCTGATTGTCAAAATCCAAGAAGCCACAGAAGCGGCTCTGGGAGCCGATTCCATTTGTTCGCATCTTGCTTTTGACGAAGCGAAGCTCGGATGGGAGCTGGACTTCTTTTTCACGAACTACTTCAACCGCTATCTTGATCTGCGTCTCGACCGGAAAACGTCAGATGCCGTGCAAGCTGATTTCAAGACGCTGTGCGCGGAGCTGGCAACCCGTCAGCGGGTGCTGACTCATCGTGACTTTCACGCGCGCAACCTGATGATGCACGACGGAGACATGTTCATCATCGATCATCAGGACGCGCGCATGGGACCAGCCAGTTACGACGTGGCTTCGCTCCTTAGCGATCCCTACACGAAGCTCCCCCGCGAAGCAGTCGCCGAATTGATTGAGAGATTCATTGAGATTAAATCAGCATCGAAGCTTCCGCTGGCAAGCGTGGCTGAGTTTCGAGTTGAGCTTGATCTGATGACGGTGCAGCGAATGTTGAAAGCGATCGGGACTTACTCATCGCAGGCTGCTGCTGGGAATCCCGTGTACATTCCTTATATTGAGCCGGCCCTCGAACGAGCCCTTGCCGCCACCAGGAACCTCCGTCGCTTCGAATCCGCCCGGACGTTGCTCGAGACAAGTCGCGTCTGACTGAGTCCTCGAAGTTAATTGGCCAACTGAGGCGGAAGCTTCGTTATGAATGGCCAACGCTCGATCTGGTTCACGCACGAATCATTGAGGCCCTTTGTCGAACCCTTAGACAGAAACTCCGAAAACAATTCATCGACGCACTCGAAGCGAAAGAAATGGCCGGTGCTTTGAATCGATATCTGACGGCTGTTGGGCAACAGGAGTGATGCAGCCGTTGCAAGCCCCGGCGGCGCTACCGGGTCGAGATCACCAGTGATCATCAAAATCGGGAGATCGGATTCTACAGGGTCGTTGAACGACGGGTGGACTTTGGCTCTAGGGCATTGCTCGCAGGCCTTGATGATCGTTCGAATTCGATAATCGCCGTAGAACGTTTCTCGGTGTTGCGTTTGATTCGTCTTCGGTGATGAACGGGATGTCTTCAGCGCAAGTCACCGAAAGCTGCGTCCCGCGCGCGATCTGATCGGCAAGCCCGCGCACATTGCAGAAAGCGGAATCTCATCCGATCGAGTTGCTCTGTGTTGATTCGCTTTCGAAAAAGGATGTCGATGGATCTCACTTGATCTTGCTCAACTCGTCAAGGATTACTTGTACGAAAGGTCTCTCTTTGTAATCCTCTTTGAAGAACGACCAGTGAACGACTCCCTTGCCGTCCAGCACGAACGTCGCGGGCTTCGAGATCTTGCCTTGCGCATTGTAGATGTCGTATGCGTCGATGACTTTGTGATCGACGTCCGACAGAAGCGGGAAAGATATTTTGAGCGATGCTGCGAGCTCGCGGCTCTTTTCCGGTTTATCGACGCTTATGGCGACCACGTCGGCGCCCGCAGCTTTTAGCTTTTCGTAATCAGCGGCCAGACCGGCTAGCTGTTTCCTGCAGAACGGTCACCAGTAACCGCGATAAAAGACCAACACGAGCTTCTTTCCAGCGTAGTCCTTCAGCGCAACTGTCCGGCCGTCTGCTGATGGCAGGCTGAATTCCGGTGCGCGCTCGCCCACCTTCGGCGTCGAGGCAAGCGCGATCATCACGAGGATACAGGACGGAACGAGCAATCTCATCAACGGCAAGATTAGGCACCTCCACCTTTCGCGGCGTGTAACATCAGCCTCTCATTAACACCCAACTTCAGTTGGGTGATGCGCATTCTTGCCAAACTGTTTCAACAGTTTGGGCAGTTCTCAAAGCGAGCAAAACCGTTAAAACAGGTCGAGCATCGTTGAGCCTCGCGACACCCAACTGAAGTTGGGTGTTAATGTCAATAAGAAGCTGTCGGAATGCTGTAAGGCGACGCTCTCTAACCCCGCTTCTCAATCGGCACGTACTTCAATCCGCGAGGACCAACGTATTCTGCGCGAGGTCTGATCAACCGGTTGTTCTTGAATTGCTCGAGCACGTGCGCAGTCCATCCGGAGATGCGGCTGCAGGCAAAGATCGGCGTGAACAAGTCGGTCGGTATTCCGAGCGCGTAGTAGGTCGAAGCCGAATAGAAATCCACGTTCGGGTTCAAGTGCTTCTCGCCCATCATAACTTCTTCCATCTTGCGGGACATCTCGTACCAACGCTTCTCGCCGGTGCGTTCTGCCAATTGTCGGGACATCTCGCGAAGATGCGTAGCTCGCGGGTCTTCCGTCCGATAGACGCGATGGCCGAAACCCATGATCCTTTTCTTCTCGGCGAGCTGTTGTTTGACCCACGCCTCGACGCGGTCGACCGAGCCGATTTCGAGCAGGTTCTTTATCACGCCTTCATTCGCGCCACCGTGCAGCGGGCCCTTCAGCGTGCCTATCGCAGACACAATCGCGGAATACATATCAGACAAGGTCGCCGCGGTGACTCGCGCGGCGAATGTCGAAGCATTCAACTCGTGGTCGGCGTGCAGGACAAATGCCAGGTCCATCGTGCGAGTTGAAACGTCGTCTGGCTCGGCGCCTCGCAGAGTTAAAAGGAAGTTGCCGGCAATTGAAAGATCTTTGCGAGGCTCGATCGGCTGCAAGCCGTTGCGGACTCGCTGGTAGGTCGCGACGATGGTTGGAAACTTAGCTGTGAGCCGTATCGCCCTTCTCCGGTTAGCTTCGGGCGAAGACTCGGAAAGGTCGGGATCGTACAAGCCGAGCGCCGACGCGACCGTACGCAGCATATCCATCGGGTTCGCGTTCTTCGGAATCGAGCGGATCAAATCCTGAATTGGAGTTGGAAGGCCAGCCTCACCGTTGAGCTGCTCCTTGAGCGCTTCAAACGCGGCGCGTGTTGGAAGCTCGCCGTTCCAAAGCAGGTAAACTACTTCTTCGTAGGTCGAATGCTTAGCGAGATCGTGAATATCGTATCCGGCATAGATCAACTCGCCTTTCTCGCCGTTCACGTCGCTTATGCGAGACTCGGCTGCAACGACTCCTTCCAGACCAGCCTTGGCGACATTGGCTTCACTCGGCATCGACCTAGTTCCTTTCAGCGCGACTGTTGCGTTTGATGTGTTTCACTTGCGCGAGTCCAATAGTGAAGAATAGGACACGCGTTGGTGTGTGTCAACGAATGGGCGGGTTACGGTACTAATACTTCGACCTCGACTCCTCGGCGAGCCTCGACGATTCTGGCGGCAGACTGACGCGATATCGCGAGCTCCAAAAAGCCCACGCTGCCGAAGTAAGCGAATAGCTCGTTCGGATTTGCCTCGGCAAAATGAGTCAGCACGCGCGAAACTTCGTGCTTGCCGATTCGCACCTGCGCGCCCGCTCGAACGCGTTCTTCGGTCAGCTCGGCCGGCGTGATGTTGGTGATCAAGTTGCCGAAGCGGTCGACATGAATTACAACTCCGCGAATCTGTTTTTCGGAAACTACAACCGGCGTGGGAGTGTTGAAGCGGACCGGGTCGCTTATTTCTTCGCCCATCATTCGCCACTCGACCAGTTTGGATATGTATGCAGCGCAGGGCGCAAACACATCGCGACCGTGAAAGGTGTTCGAGACGGGCTGCCGGAAGTAGTGCTCCATTGTGAAGTGCACAACTCGATTCACTTGACAGCGCTGATAGATGTAGCTGAACACCCCGTTATCAGGTCCGATGAATTTGTAGTCATCGGTCATCACCATTATTGGCCGTCGAGCGGAGCCGACCCCGGGATCGACTACAACGAGATGAATCGTGTCTCGGGGGAAATCCTCGTAGCAACACATCAAGGTAAACGCTGCCGCGTGGATGTCATGAGGAGGTATCGAATGTGTCAGGTCGACGATCTCGACTGATGGGTTGATCGAGTAGATCACGCCCTTCATCGCGGCGACGAAGTAGTCGCTTTCGCCAAAGTCGGTGGTCATCGTGATAAGCGATTTCTTTTCAGCCATCAACGCGCTCCCGGGGGCGTGTTTGAAATGCATGACCATTCTATAACAGTCGGCAATAGTTTCGGCGCCTTTGACACTGCCACGACGCAACGCTAGGCTCTGGCATATGGCCACGTCGGATCTGACCTCGACAGACAGGCAGAGCGAGCCCGCTATTCGCGTGGTGCTGATGCCTAAAGACACTAACGCGCACGGCACGATCTTCGGCGGCGTGATCCTTAGCTACATTGACATCGCCGCAGCAATTGAGGTCCGCAAGCACACATTGAAGAAGATCGTCACAAAGGCGATGCACGAAGTGGTATTCGTTGCGCCGGTGTTTGTCGGCGATATCGTGAGTTTCTATACTGAGCTGGTGAGGATCGGGCGCACGTCGATTACGATCAAGGTGTTGGTCGAAGCCGATCGCATCATGCATCCTGGCGAACGTACGAGAGTCACCGAAGCCGAGGTGGTGTACGTCGCAATCGACGACAACCGACG
>DATFWM010000661.1:0-3919 GCA_035259295.1 Blastocatellia bacterium
GGCTCGTTTGACACCTCGAAGATAGAAGGCGTGGATGTCGATCTGATCATCAAGCCGTTTCATCAGAAAGGTGTTGTAAACTCTGTTCGCGTTTTCACCGTCAACGCCTTCAATCACCATCACGGCATGGAAGCGGTCGAGCGGTTCGGCGTCGGCCAGAAAGACAGCAAGGGAAACACGATCACGACTAACGACTTTGATGAGGACGGCGTGCCTGACGAATTATCAGTAGGCGACATAACAGCCGCCACGCTGTTTCAAGTCGGGATGAACGTACCGGGCCGCGTGCTATCAAACGACTCGGCGCGACGCGCGGCGGCCGAGCGCGGAGAGGCTCGGTTTACTCAAATCGGATGCACGGACTGTCACAAGCCTTCGCTGCCTTTGAACTCGCGGATGTTCACCGAGCCGAACCCTTTCAACCCGGCCGGCAATCTGCGACCTGCCGACGCGCGCCAACTGATCAGCTTCGACCTTACGAAGGAGATTCCTAAACCCCGACTCGAGCGCTCAGACAGCGGAGGCGCGATCGTGCGGGCGTACACAGACCTGAAACGCCACGTTATCTGCGACGACGCCGACCCGTTCTTTCGCAATGAGCGCATTGTTCAAGGCGGAGTCCCCGTAGATCAGTTTATCACGCGGAAGTTATGGGACGTGGGCAACACTGCGCCTTACGGACATCGCGGCGACCTGACGACCATAACCGAAGCGATTATGCATCACGCGGGCGAAGCGAGACTGCACAGAGAGAAATTCGCTGGACTCTCAAAAGATCAGCAGTCGGAGATAGTAGAGTTTCTGAAACAGCTTCAGGTATTGCCCAACGGCTCGCCGCGCCAGGTGACAGAGAGTGATTTGAAGCTGCTGCTGAAGGCGCAGCAGAGTGTAAGCGTTTCGTCTCTGAAGAGTCGAGATGGAAAGTAACGGCTAATGCTTGGCCGCGCGGTGATGAGGCGTACCGCTCTTGTTTAACTCGCGTTGAAGAGGTGCCGGGTGGGACCGCAGCGCGGTCTCCTATCGATAGCACTCATCATCGGCGACGCCCTGTGATCGCGTAGCGAATACCTCGATCGCGTGGCCAGGCAAGAACTTGTTGGTGTCAGCGATTGATTCAATCCGTCGGTGACCACTCCGCGTCAACGTCGGTGACGATCCGCACTCTATCCACAGGTGACCGCCAGGCCGTAAAAACCGTGCCTCATCCCGAAATGCTTCTCGGAAGATAGATCGCAGTGTGGCGCACTTGCTGGAGGATGCGGTTGCCGTTTCCAACAAGCAACAAATCCAAGACAGCGAACTCGTGGCCTTTGCGCTCGAAGCATTCCCAAATTCGGCCTCTCATCGAAATCTCGTCGCCAACGCGAGCTGCACTCCGGTTCGTTAAATCGCTCCCGGCGTGGATCCAGGGTCCAAGCCTGTAATTGCTCATCAGTATTTGGTTGGCCATTCTCAGGAGAACGAATGGATGTGCAACCGCATCGCCGCCGAAGTAAATCGGCAATCGCTCGTCCAGGCTTTCGAGGAGATTCGAGTCGTCAACGCCAATTGTTTCAGTCAAAGTCCCAAGCATTGTGCCAGCCGCGAGTGACTCTCGCGAGGCAACAGGCCGAGCTTCAAGATTCGGCAGCGGCGCTTGCGGATAATCTTCCAGCCGCGGCTGTGCGACCCTCGTCGATTGGTTGCTTAGAGACGCAACCGCAGTCGCGCAAACGGCTCCGTCTTCACGCTCGGCGGCTATGATGACCTCAACCCCATCAATCTTCTCATCTGCCTCGGCCCGGACTATCACTTCTTCGCCGTCGTAGAACGGCTTGTGAAACTTGACCTGCATCGATCCACGCTCGAACCAATCGATCCCGAGGCGCTCGACGACTGGCACAGTCATATAAGCGTAGACCGTTATACCCGGAACGAGCCCTCCGCGGAACCCATAGCTCGCAGCCGTTGCGTCTTCGTGAATCTTGTTTTCAGAGTCGGCCGAGGTGTTGCGCGCACGCACTCGATAAACAGGAAGAATCGGCATCTTGTCTAAGCGCTCATGCCCACCAGCAAACCCTTGGTATAACCGACAGTCTCCGAAAGTCCCGGGAGCGGATCGTTCTCGTCTTTTTCGTACTCGAAGCTGAGCAGATATGGATATTGAATCTCGAGCAAAGCTTTGAGTATCGATTTCAGATTGAGAACGCCGCGGCCTCCCTCGACCGTTCCGGCTTTCGGATCTGTGCTGGCGATGTCCTTCATATGCAGGTCGTAGAGCCGCGCGCGGCATTTGAGGATCGCTTCCGCAGGATCGACTTTGGCGCGAGCAGTGTGCCCAACGTCAATGCACAGACCGATGCGCTTGTCATATGGTTGCACCGCTTTCCACACATCGTAAGGTGATGGGAATCGCTTGTCCTCCGGCCCGTGATTGTGAATGGCAAGCTTGATGTCGAATTCTTTAACCATCTTATCGAGAATCGGCATCGAGTCAGGATGCGGGCTGCACACGATCGTCGGAAGGCCGATGTCCTTCGCGTACTCGAATGCCTGACGAATATTCGCTTCGTCATTTTGCATGGTCACGTTGCCGCAGCTCATCGGCGTAATGCCAGCATCTTTGAACTTCTGGGCGACGGCCCTCCGCTTTTCCGCCGTGCTCTTCAACGACAGGTGAGCATCTTTGATCGAAACATATTTCAACCCGACGCGCTGTATCGCCTTGATCGCGGCGTCGAGGGGCATCTTCCTCAGCGTGTAAGAGGCAACTCCGGCCTTCAGACCGCGCCAAGAATCGTTGTTCGCCGCAACGCTAGCAACAGCCCTTGTCGAGGCAATGGATCTCAAGCTGATGCCTGGAAGGGTCGCGGCAGCTAAGGCGCCCCCTTTGAGCAGATCACGTCGAGAGAAAGGCTTTCGATCATTCATAACTGTTCTCCTCGTTGAATGGGCGGTATCCTGATTCTGTACCGCGAGCGGCAGCGAGCGCTCTCTGCCGAGTTCACTCTTCGAGCACACTCGCTACCGCTCGCGGTACAGAAGCGGTACCGAAGAAGAATAAACGCTGGGCGTTTGATGTCAAGCGAGAATCTGTCCTGGTCGTTAACGTGCTGTTTCAACGGTAGTATCGTGTCAGCCACTCGGCCACCAGCGCGGGCTTAGCGCCGCCTTCGGTCTCACAGGTGACCGACCACGTTATCTGTATTCCACCCGCCACGTCTTCCACTGATTGCAATGTAAACTTCGCTCGGACACGTGAGCCTGAGGGCACGGGCGACACGAAACGCAGGCGGTTCAGTCCATAATTGATCCCCATCTTGAAGTCGTCTTCAACCTTGAGCGCCTGCTTGGCAAGTTGAGGCAAGAGCGACAATGTCAGAAACCCGTGAGCTATGGTTGAGTGAAACGGCGAGTCGGTCTTCGCTCGTTCGACATCAACGTGAATCCATTGATGGTCTTCAGTCGCATCGGCAAAGTCGTTTATGCATTGCTGCGTGACTTCAAACCAATCGCTGACCGCGACCTCTTGACCGACCAGGCTCTTGAGTTCTTCGATACCTTCAATCAATCGTGGCATTTCTTCTCCTTATCTGATCACGTCGCAACCTTCAGATCGCGCCGGAACTGCGAAGAACTTCTATTTCATCAGCGCTGAATCCGATCTCAGAAAGCACCTCTTGAGTGTGCTCTCCCAGAGTTGGCGCGCGGCGACATCGGTCCGCTGGCGTCTCGCTTAATCGCACAGGCGTGCTTGCGATCGGGATCGGTTTGCGACCGCCTGGATACTCGATTTCATCCAGCAGCTCCCGTGAGTTAACCTGAGTATCGTCCAACACTTCATCCAGCTTGTAGCACGGTCCACAAGGAATGCGCGCCGCCTCAAGCTCAGCGATCGCTCGATCGCGGGTACGCTCGGAGCACCACTTGGACATCGCGT
>DATFWM010000662.1:0-5361 GCA_035259295.1 Blastocatellia bacterium
GAGCTTACGACCGCTCACTTCGGCATGCGAGATCGACGCTTCGATGGGGAATTCGACGCCGTCGGCGCGAAGCCCGAAGATCGCTCCGAGGTTGCCCATCGAACGCCGGGTCACGTTGCGGCGGCCGAAGTTCTCAATGTGTTCGCGATGAGGGTCGCGAAACCGAGCGGGGATGAAGCGGCCGATGTCCTTTCCTTGGGCTTCTTCGGCCTTGCACCCGAACATCCTCTCGGCGGCGGCATTGAACAGGACGACGCGCTGATCGGCGTCGACCGTGATGATTGCGTCCATAGCGGATGCGATAACGCTTGCCAACTGCGCCGTGCGTTCGCGCAGCGCTCGCACGTCGCCGCCGGGCTGAAGGTTGTCGGAGGTCCTCTTCGCGTTATCGCGTCGATTGGGTTCTAGGAGTTTCTTGACCATCTCGCTGCGGAGCAAACTGCCTTCGAAATTCTATATGCGGCAGCCGCAACGCAACAAGCTTGTCATGAGTTTTGGTTTGACTTGGCGGTTACGAGTCCGCGACTCCGCTGACGCGCCCGATTTGAATGCAAAAGACCACGACCGACGAGCCTCCATCGTGCACGGGCACGGACTCGACGGGCGTGAGGAAGGGAAAGCGCGCGAGCAGCTCGCTGATGACCAGGTCGCGCTCGGCTTGTTGGGTGACTTCGCGGTAGCGTCCGAATGCGATAGCGCTTCGCCAGTGATAGTCATCCACGATCTCGTCCACTTGAAGACAAGCTCGCGAATCCTGGCGCAGCGCGTTTACCTTTTGCCCGACCAGCGAATGCACATAGATTTTGTCGTCTTGAAGAATGTAGTTGACCGGGACGACGTATGGGGAGCCGTCGGCGATGCAACCGAGACGGCCGGTTCGACACTCCTTGAGGAGAGCGCGCGCTTCTTTGTCGCTGATCCTCGCTATCATCTGACCATCCTTTCGGCAGTGGTGGTCGAGGTAGCGAACGCGGGCCGCAGCGGGCGCGATATCAAGACCGGGCAAGGGGCCTGACGCAACACGCGGTCGGCGTTCGACCCGAACAGCGCACGCATCCCGAAGCCCGTCCCGCTGGCGCCCATGCAGATCAAATCGATGTTCTGCTCTTCCGCATAGGCCAAGACTTCGCGGTAAGGTTGTCCTTGTCGCACCGCGTGTTTGACGTTGCACCACAGATGAGTTTCATCCGGGAGCGCAGACTGGAGTCGCTTCGCTGCTTCGCCAAAAAAGGAATCAATGCCAAATGGAAGATAAGCGGCCTCGGGGGTCTCTGGTTTGGCGCGCGGCGGGACCACGTGGAGCAAGTGAAGCTCAGCTTGATACTCTTGCGCGAGCGAGAGTCCGTAAGACAATGCAAGCTCGGAATCGGTCGAGAAGTCATGGGCTACCAGCACTCGCTGGAGTGCCACTTCGTTTGTGGTCGTACCGGCCCATTCACGTTCGCGCGGATGAGTGATCAGGATCGGACAGGGCGCGGTCCGGTAGACCGATTCCGCAGTCGAGCCGAGCAACGCCGCCGCGTAGGGCCGCCGTCTCGAGCGCATTACGATCAGATCGATTTGCCTCTGGGCGGCTTCTCGCGCGATCGCCACCTGCGCTTCGCCTTCGGTGATAACGATCTCTGTTTCGACGCCGTTCGAAGCGGGTTGGCGCACGTGCTTGGCCAGTAGCTCGCGAAGCTTTCCAGTGAGGTGGCGCCGATCGGCCGCGCGTTCGCCGTTGGTATCCAGGCAATGCATCAAAAAAAGCTTCGCGCCGTAAGCCTTCGCCAGAGCGACGCCGTAGCGAAGCGATTCATCTGAATCGGCCGCGAGACCGATCGGGCACAGAACGCGCTCGAAGTGTATGCGTCCTTTAGTGGTCATCGCCTTGCGAGCGCAAAGTGCAATGCCCGTGCCGCATGAATAATCAAAGAATCTTTGCCCGCGAGCTTACCTCTGCGAAATATGACAGGTTGCAAGCGCAGAATTACCCAGCTTGGAAGGGCTTTATGCTTCCTCGAGCTTCTTCAAACGATAGCGAAGCTGATCGCGCGATATACCCAGCAGCTCGGCCGCGCGAGTCTGGTTGCCTACGCTACGTTCGAGCGCTTGCTTAACCAGCGACATCTCAAGCTCATCAAGCACAAGACCTTCGGGCGGGAGATGGAAACCTGCGACCGGGCCCTCGGACGAAACCGGCTTCCCCGCAGCCACGCTATCGTAAGGAGCAAGTCCGCGCGGAAGGTAAGCCGTGGTTATCGTGTCGCCGTCTTCTAGAATCATCACTCGCTCGATGACGTTGCGCAGCTCGCGAACATTGCCGGGCCAGGAGTAATTTCGGAACGTCTTGCCGACCTCATCGCTAAGCCCTTTGATGCGCTTGCGAAGTCGCTCGTTGAAGTGCTCGACGTAGTATTGCGAGAGCAGGATGACGTCGTCACCTCGCTCGCGCAGCGGAGGAATCTCGATTTGAATGACCGAAAGCCTGTAATACAAGTCTGGCCGGAAACGGCCGGCCTCGCTCTCGGCTTTAAGATCACGATTGGAGGCAGCAATCACTCGAACGTCGAGCGGAAGGTCTCGGAGCCCGCCCACGCGGCGGAACGCTCCTTCTTCGAGCACTCGAAGCAGCTTTGCCTGGAGGCTTAACTCAAGTTCGCCGATCTCATCCAGAAAGAGCGTGCCCCCTTCGGCTTGCTCAAAGAGACCTTCCTTGCGCGACTTCGCATCGGTAAACGCGCCCTTTTCGTAGCCGAACAATTCGCTTTCGACCAGGTTGGCTGGGATTGCCGCGCAGTTGATGGCGACGAAAGGCGCATCGGCTCGGCGCGAGCCGTAGTGAATAGCCTTCGCGACCATGTCCTTCCCGGTGCCGGATTCGCCCTCTAGAAGAACGGATGACACCTCGCTTCCGGCGACTTTACCAGCGAGCGCGAACATCGCGCGCATGCCGCGAGATTCTCCGACGATTTGATCGAAGCTGAACTCTCGCGCGCGTTCGCGGCGAAGGTGCTTGACCTCCTTGCGCAGCGATTGTGCTTCAATGCCGTTGCGAATCGTGACCTGAAGCTCCTCGAGGTTGATGGGCTTGCCGATGAAATCGTAGGCCCCGCCTCGCAGCGCCGCGATCGTGTCCGCGACCAGCACATTACCGGTGATCATTATGACCACTGCATCCGGCTGGCGGCGCTTGATCTCGCGCAGGACATCGAGGCCCGAGCCGTCAGGAAGGTTCACATCAAGGAGGATCGCCGCGGGCTGTTCCGCGTCGAACGTCGCAAGAGCAGCCGAGCCCGTCGCCGCTTCGACCGAAGAATAACCCCAGTTGCGAAGCGCCTCGGTGAGAGACCACCGAATCAGTTGTTCGTCATCTACGACGAGGATTCTTTCCTTTGCCATAACGGCGCCTGTTCTACTGCGCTTCAATCATAACAAGGTAGACAAACGTTAGAAACAAAAATGAGTATCGAGACAAGCTCCGCGATTCACTCTACTCAAGCGACACAACCGTGACAGCAGTCACTCCGAGCTGTGATGCCGGTCGTAGTTTTCGTCGATCCCAGACCGCTAGACTATTACTCGACGACGGGCAGGTAACGAATTTATTCGCTCCGGGAAAATCCTGAACGAATGAATTCGTTACTGCGTGAGGTTGAGTGGTGCTCTCGTCCGCGTATCAAGCGGGGAACGCGGGCGGGGGACGAGGGCAGAGGGCCGCCTCTTCACAAGTAGCGGCTCTCCGCCTGAACGACCCTTTCGTCTTGGACGCTTGAGCGGATCTGCCGCGTGATCCCACGTCTCGCGGCAGGTGATGTCGCTGCGCGCTTTCCCGCAATCACTTGGGTAAGTTTGCCCAAACTCGCCCGCGCGCCCAAACGCATTTGCCAGTATGAGCCACGGCCAGGTTCGGCCCTACTGTTGCTCTAATCGTCAAAATGGAATTGATCATTGTCGGTTGCTTGATGCTCAAACCGACAACAGCTGATCGACCAGGAGGGCAAACTTGCACTCACCTTACGGTTTGGAGATTAGCGACAGTTGCACCACTTGCCGAGTGCGTTCGGAAGGATACTTCTGTAACCTCGATGAGAGGATGATCGCGTCCTTTGAAGCTCTCAAGTACGCGACGGTTTTTCCGAAGGGCGCGGTCTTGTTCGTCGAAGGGCAGTCTCCTCGCGGAGTTTTCATGCTTTGCGCAGGCCGAGTGAAGCTGACGACCTGTTCGAGCGATGGCAAAGCTTTGATCGCCAGGATCGCCGAGGGCGGAGAAGTGCTCGGGCTGAGCGCAGCCGTGTCCGGTCGACCTTACATGGTCACGGCCGAAACGTTGGTTCCGTGTCAGGTGAACTTCATCAAGCGGGAGGATTTTCTGGGCTTCCTGAAGGAAAACGGCGCAGCGTGTCTTCGGGTGGCCGAGCATCTGAGTAATAACTATCACAACGCGGTTGAACAATCGCGCTCGCTTGGCTTGTCGCATTCCGCGTCCGAAAAGCTCGCGAAGCTGATGCTTGAGTGGTGCGCCAAGAACGGGAAAGAAACCGATAAAGGAATCAGCTTGAAGATGACGCTGACTCACGAGGAGATTGCTCAGCTCATCGGCGCCTCCCGCGAAACAGTCACACGGCTTTTGGGAGACTTCAAAGCCAAGGGCTTAATCTCCGTTAAAGGCTCTACTCTGATCATTTGCAACAAACCTGCGCTGATAGCGATGGTCAGCTCTTGAGACTTGAGTTCAAACTTCTCGAAAACCCTGTGCGCCTGCCCGTGATAGCCGTCACAGCGATGGGTGACATCCGTCATAGCTTACCCACCCCACCCTGAGAGAAAGTATGTCGTGCGGCGAAACGTCCGCCGTCGAAATACATCCAGACGACGCTCGAATTGTCGAATACGCTCTCTAGAGCGGAAAGGATAGGTTCACCCGCAGTGGCTTTCGTGATAGGCAGAGTGCACATTGAAGCGGTCAGGGCCTCCCTCCAGCGCGCGAACCTGAGTGCCGCGTGCCAGGACGATCTGGCTGGTTTGATGAGGGCAGCGATGATCGGGCACACGGACGCTGTGATCGCCTTTCTGGAACGTGGGTTTGACGTGAACGTTGCCGACTCAAGCGGGCGTACCCCGTTGATTGAAGCCGTGTTTGGCGGACATCTCGAAGTGATCGAGAAGCTCTTGTCATTGGGTGCGGACGTGAACGTGCGAGATCTCGATGGTTGGACTCCGCTGATGGAAGCGGCCTCAAAGGGTCGAGCCGATCTCGTGAGGTTGTTGCTGGCTCACGGGGCGGACTTCGGCGCCAGAACCAACAACGGGTGGACCGCCTTGAAATCAACCGCGAGATGCAACGCTGAGGTCAGCCGCCTACTCAAAGCGGCGGGCGCC
>DATFWM010000663.1:0-2966 GCA_035259295.1 Blastocatellia bacterium
TGCTCGTCAAGTATTGGCTCGAAGTGAGCCAGGAGGAACAGAAGCGCCGCTTTGAAGCCCGCATCGAAGATCCGCTGCGCCAATGGAAGCTTAGCCCGATAGATTTATGTTCGCGGAGCAAGTGGTTCAAATACTCGCGGGCGCGCGACATAATGCTCGAGGCCACGGACACGGAGTTTGCGCCTTGGTACATCGTTCCCTCAGACGACAAACGCCGCGCGCGCCTGAACTGCATCAGTCACTTGCTCAGTCTGATCCCTTACAAGAAGGTGTCGCGCGAGAAAGTGAAGCTCCCCAAACGATCGAAGGAGGGAGCCTATGACGACCAGGTAACGCTCAAGGGTAGAAGGTTTGTTCCGGCGAAGTATTAGTGCAAATACCGGCTAACATATTCTGAATTTTCGCTAGGGAGAGATATCGCAAAAACTGTTTCGCACAAAGGCGCAATAGCGCACCAAGCTCATTCAAATCAGAGGATAGTTTTTCTTTGCACCTTGGCACGATAGACTTTTCAAGAGGTTTTGTTCGACATCTGAGGAGCTAGAACCTAAACGCAGTCGATGGACGCCGCGATAACGCTGCTAGGTGGACTGGGCCTGTTTCTGCTCGGAATCCACCACCTCACTGAAGGTCTGAAAGGTCTTGCGGGCGACTCGCTACGCCGTGCGCTCCAGCGACTCGTTTCCGGTCGGTTCAGTGCGGTTGCCTGCGGTGCGCTTTTTACGGCAGTCATTCAATCCTCCACCGCAGCAATCCTCACCGTCATCGGTTTCGTCAGCGCGGGACTGGTGACCTTCACGCAGGCGGTTGGGATGATCATCGGAGCGACGCTCGGAACGACCTCGACGATCTGGTTGGTCGCCATCTTTGGTCTGCGCTTCAGGATTTCTGCTGCTGCCCTGCCTATGCTCGGCATCGGTGCGTTTCTCTGGCTGATCGCACGCGGCAAGACGCGATCATTCGGAGCGCTCCTCGCCGGCTTCGGATTGATCTTCACCGGGATCGATTTCTTGCAGACGGGGATGGGAGGAGTTTCGTGGAACCTCGAGGCATTTGCCGGCCACGGTTTCGGCGCGCGATGGATCCTCGCTGGGATCGGGGTCCTCATGTCGATCGTTATGCAGAGCTCGACCGCCGCCGGGGCGACGACGCTGGTTGCGTTGAATGCGGGTTCGCTGACGTTTCAGCAGGGCTGCGCGATGATCGTCGGGCAGAGCATCGGAACCGCGGCAACGACCGGGCTGGTCATGATCGGTGGAGGCCTCGCCGTACGGCGCTCGGCGATGGCACACATCATCTTCAGCGTTGTCGTCGGCGTTCTCGGGATCTTGTTTCTTGGACCACTCACAGCTGCTGCAGACTGGGTCGGCGCCCGCCTTTACGATCCGGACGGTGTGCTAGCGATGGCGACGTTCAGTAGCCTCTTCAAGCTAGCGGGCATCGTTGTGTTCTACCCGTGGCTTGACGGCTTCGCCCGCTTCATCGTTCGGATCTCCGGCAAAGGCAGCGAGTCGGCTGTCAGCCGTCTAGATCCCGCCCTTGCCGAAGCGGGAGCGGAAGTCGCGTTCGAGGCCGCCTGGCGGGCGATCCTGGAGCTTGCTCGTGGCGCGGTCGATGCAATCCATCGCCGGCTCGCCGGTGAATCCGTAAAGTACGACCCGGCGGTCGAAGCGGTGCAGCAGACCGAGCACTTCCTCGAATCGCTTTCTGTCGAAACCACTGATCTGGGCACGATAGGTCCTCGTCTTGTCCGGCTCGTCCACGCGCTGGATCATCTCCGTCAGCTTAATGATGACTTAAAACGCATTCCACCTGTCGTTATCGGCGGGCAGCCTGTGACAGGCTTCGAAGTGGGCGCTCAGGCGCTGAGTGGTTGGCTCGATGCCACAAAAGACCCTAAGAGTACACCTGACCCGGCGATCTTTAAGGCCCTGGAAGCGGCCTCGAAACAGCTCAACGAAGAACGCAAGACTGGCCGCGCAAAGATAATGGAAGATACTGCGCTGCAACGTATGCCAATGGCGACAGCGCGGGCCGCTCTCGAAAGCCTCGCGTGGGCCGATCTTACCCTGTATCACTCATGGCGCCTGACCGAATCGCTGAGAATCGCTTCCAGTAAATAACCGAAGAACTAACGGACGTGAGGTTCAGTTACACTGTCCATTCGCTCTTGCCAGCCTGCAGCCTTAGCGGACAATTCCCTTCATGGAGGCAGAAATAGATTGCAAGTTCCAGTCTGATTCTCGTTAGGCCTATGCGTGCCGTCCCGATCTATCGTGCCCTGTTACTCCTGCGTGTCGGCTGGTTGCTTCTGGAGTGGTTCCTCGGCTGGGATTCCCGGAGACATGTGAACTCGTTCACTTTGCTGCATCCTTATGTTACGCTCTTCGCGCATGCTGCCGCCGAATTCGCCTTGTTCGTCGTTCTTGCAGGCCTGTGGTTTTTTCGTCGCTGGGCGCGTTTGATATTTGTTTTCGCTCTCGCCCTTTCAGTCGTTGACAGCGCCTTTTGGCCTTATCAGGGTCTACCGCTGCCGCCGTCATTTGCCCTCGCGATCGGTTGGTGTGTTGTCATGCTGAACGGCGCCATTGTAGCAATGTCTTTTCTACCACCGGTTCGTGATGTGTTTGCGATTCAGACCTAACCAATCGATGGAGCCGACCCCGAAAGCTTTCGCGAGCCGGCCGGCCCCATCGCAGAGCATCTTCAGTCTGTTTGCCATCACACCCTGCCGCACGAACTGAAAATGGTAACTTAAGTTACCCTGACCTTGAGCGGGCGTGCTCTATTGTGAATTACATGAATCAAAAAGCAGAAAGAGAAAAACGTACGAATAAGAAAATAAAAATCGTGGTCATCGGAGGCACTGGCCTCATCGGAAAAAAAGTGGTAAACAATCTTCGCCACCGTGACAAGGAGGTAGTTGCTGCGTCACCTTCCTCAGGCGTCAACACCTTTACTGGTGA
>DATFWM010000664.1:0-2818 GCA_035259295.1 Blastocatellia bacterium
CGTCCGCCGACAGCAAACCGGTGGCTACTTGATAAAGCATCGGACGAAACAGGTGATAGTTGTGTTTGTCAATGATCGTCACTGCAACCGGCGATCGGGCCAGTCCGCGCGCGGCGTAGAGCCCCCCAAATCCGCCGCCAACGATGACTACGCGCGGCTGTTTCGTATTATTGTGGCTAGCTTCATCGAGTGAACTCATCGTGCTCCTCTGTTGAAGTATGACGCGATGGCTGCATAAGCGAAACCGAGCGATGATCGTAGTTTGACCGCCTCTCGACGATGTTGCTAACGTGTGTCGCGTCGACTAACGTAAAGTTACGACAGAGACTATGGATAAGGGCGTCATCGAGCTGACTCACAACGAGATTAGTCTGCTGGTGTTCGCGCTCGAACGCGGGAACGCAGCGACGGTTCCGGATGCATTGCGGTGTGAGGATGCCTGTCCTGTCGTCCAGAGTGTTGAGCAGCTATTGTGCGGAGGAACCCTCGACCCTAAACAGCAACTAGTCCGACATCTGAACAATCATCTTCGGGAGGCGTTGATCGAGTGCGGGATGTTCGAATTGATGGCGTCCGCTCAGCAAGGCGCCGCTCAGTCTGTTTCCATTGAACGGACTAAGCTTGAGGAAGTCAATCAGCGATTGGCAGAGTGGACCTGTCAGTTCAAACTCGACGATGAAGAACGGCGCTTGCTCCATCAAGCATTGTCGCGCTTGCCGCGCTCGTCCTGGATCACGATGCCTCGCACGATGTTGCGTCTCAGACGAAAGCTCATACGATAACAATCCTTGTTGCTCACTGCAGCGACCTGAGGACGCCGAGGTTTGATTGAAGCTGTCCCAACCGCGTAGACTAACCTCTTCGAACAAAAAACACAGAAGGAGCTACACAACAATGACATCTCAAGCACCGCAACCGTCACCCATGCTTTTCTTTGACACAGTCAACTCACATCAACGAAGCGAAGCTCTAAGAGCTGCAATCGAGCTCGACCTGTTCACAGCCGTAGCCTCAACCAACGGCACCGCAAGCGAGATCGCTGCTCGATGCAAGGCTGCGGAGCGAGGCGTTCGCATCCTGTGCGATTATCTGACGATGATCGGATTCCTCAACAAAGAGGGCAACCGCTACAGTCTGACTCAAGATTCGGCGGCGTTTTTGGACCGGCGCTCGCCCGCCTATTTGGGCAGCGTCGTAGATTTTCTTTTGTCGGATTATATAACCTCTGGTTTCAAATCACTCGCGGAGGCGGTGCGGAAAGGAGGCACGGCGGTCTCAGAGGAAGGGAGCCTCGAGCCCGAGCATCCGATGTGGGAGACGTTCGCTCGCGCGATGGCGCCGTTGATGTATCCCGTATCGCAGATGATCGCGCAGATTGTCGATCCCGCCGCCGACCGCCCGCTTAGAGTTCTCGACATCGCATCGAGCCACGGGTTGTTTGGGCTCGCATTCACCAAACGCAACCCGAACGCGGAAGTCTACGCTGTTGATTGGGCTAACGTCCTCGAAGTCGGAAAAGAGAACGCGAAAAAGGCGGGCGTCAGCGACCGTTACCACACCATTCCAGGAAGCGCGTTTGACGTCGACTTGGGTTCGGGCTACGACGTCGCGTTGTTGACGAACTTTCTTCATCACTTCGACCAACAGACAATCGAAACATTCCTGAAGAAGATCCACGCTGCGCTGGCTGAAGGCGGCCGCGCGGCCACGCTCGAATTCGTTCTCAATGACGACCGGGTTTCGCCGCCGGGCGTCGCGGGATTTAGCCTGATCATGCTGGCCGGCACTCCGAGCGGAGATGCCTACACCTTTTCGGAATTTGATCGGATGTTCAAGAACGCAGGCTTTGTGAAAAACGAGATTCATTCATTGGAGCCGGCGATCGAACAGTTGATCGTGTCTCGGAAATGATCTGTGAGATCGCAAGGGCGGCGCAGTTAGCGCGCTGCCTTTGCGGCCCGTTCTGCACGCGCCTTAGCCACCATTTCCTTGATCTCTTTCATCAGAGTCGGGCCGTGATAGGGGATGCCGTCCTTGATCGTCCACTCTACTCCGCCGGTGTGGACGGTCTTGCCGTCTTTGATCTCGTCGACGCCCGTCGGATAAAGCACCTTCAAGTTCTCGAGCGGGTTGCCGTTCACCACGATTAGGTCAGCCACCCAACCCGCGCGGACCCGGCCGAGCTTATCTTCCTGGCCGAGGATCTTCGCGTTGTTGCCTGTCGCGTGCTGAATGATCTTCAACGGATGAAAGCCCGCTTCTTGATGCAGCTCCAAAGTTCGAATCAAACCGAAGCCGTACATCTGATAGATGAAACCAGCATCTTCACCAGTGCAGATCGTTCCGCCCAGTCGGTCGAACTCACGAAGCGCCGCCATCCAGATCCGGTAATTCTCTTTCCAGAAAGTCTCATCGGTAGAAGACCAGCCGATGAAATACGAACCGTGATACGCAGGGTTCGGTTTGAAGTATTCTTCGAGCGTCGGATGAAGATACTCCGCGAACCACGGCTGAGTCTGCGAGCGCTGAAGATCGCGGCTCGCTTCGTAGATGTCCAGCGTCGGGTCCCATGCTAC
This sequence comes from Blastocatellia bacterium, assembly GCA_035259295.1. Taxonomy (GTDB): domain Bacteria; phylum Acidobacteriota; class Blastocatellia; order UBA7656; family UBA7656; genus Onstottus_A. The sequence goes on from DATFWM010000664.1 coordinate 2,577, forward strand.
GTTCGCAGCGACCATCGCCTCGAGCACTTTGGTCAGCCGCTCACGATTCGCTTCGCGCCACAAGTGGCCGGCCCAGCGAAAACGATCAGTCTCGTTGTTGTAGTTGTAATAGGACGGAAAGTTCTGACGCCCGCCTTCGATTGCAGCATCGGGAATCCCGTACCAGTGCTCGATTGAAGTTATACCAAACTTGATGTCGTCCCACGCGTTTGTTTCTTCTACTCCGACGTGATGAGCGACGC
>DATFWM010000665.1:0-4520 GCA_035259295.1 Blastocatellia bacterium
CCTCGAACCCGTACTCGTGGATCATCGAGTCAAACACCGACAGCATGCGCGTTTGATATTCTACAAAGCTATCATACAAGTCTTCGCCGAGATGAATGTCCATCCCTGATTCCCAATAGTCGAATCCGGTTGGACTGCTGAGCACACGCGGGATCAAGTCGCTGACATTCGCGCGCAGATAAAAAACCGCATCAGGTTTCAGCGCCACACCATAGCACGCCTTGATCCAACTCGCATCCAATCCTCGAACTATGGCGCGTGCGATCAGCGAGTAGATGTATCGATCCGTCAGCACAATGAACCCTGCTCGCAGCGCCGGGATCATTTCGTTTTCAAGCCGGTCCGCAAAGTCGGTCGCATAAAACAGCGTCAATGATATCGGGCCGAGCGTGATGCCAGCCTTGGCCTGTTTGATCCCCTTCCCCGCCAGCGCCGATCGGGTCATCCCGGTGTCGAGCACGGCGTGTCCGTTTGATTCAAGCCAAGGCTTGAGCATTGCAACCTGCGTCGAGCGACCCACACCGTCAGGGCCTTCGATGACGATCAGCCTGCCGCGCAGTTCTCCGAGATCGACTGCGGGCAGTCCCTCACCGTAGAACTCGAAAGCGTGGTTGTTAGGCCGACTCTGCAAGTGAGCTCAAACCTCCAGAAAATCCAGATAACGTGTTGGCCGCTTTGGGACATCCGCCAACTCGCGCTCGACGATGACTCGCACTTCATTTTGTTGCTCTTCGATCGAACGGGTAGCATCTATCACCTTGAGTCCGAACTCGTCGACCATTTCTTCGTACCTGTCGGCGATCATGCCTTGGAACAGCTCGAAGCTCTCCTCTATGTCGTCGCTGAGGCCAAGGTCCATTCCTGCTTCGTAGTATTTCAGCGCGGCTCGTGCGCTGAGAATGCGTTTGAGCGAAACTTCGAGCGGCACCCGAAAGTAAAACGCGATCGTTGGCTGGACGGCGAACTTGTAAAGCTCCCGGACCCAACGCGCGCTTACTCCGCGCGCAGTATCGCGAGCGAACGCGGTGTAGATGTAGCGATCGGCAAGCACGATGGCTCCGGCGCTGAGCGGAGGGATGATGTGGCGTTCAATGCGGTCCGCAAGGTCAGTCGTGTGAAGCAGAGAGAAGGTTGTCGGCGTGAGCATCTGCTTCCTTTTGCCGCGGCGCGTGGTCTCTTTGACGAGCGGAGACGAGTTCCACTCGCTGAAGAACACTGTGTAGCCTTCGCGCCTGAGCCACTGTTGAAGCAGGCTAAGCTGGGTCGATTTTCCTGACCCGTCAATGCCCTCGACAATGAAGAGCTTGCCGGGAAACTCATGATCGCCGTACATCCGCATATGGAGAAAGTATAAACAAATAGCGAAGTACGGCCAACCGGAACTATTAGGGACAGCGTCGCGTCTGCAATATCACCGGCGGCAACGGGTCTTGATCAAAATCGAAGCTGTCCAACAGGTCGTTTGCTTGCGTGTCGCGATCGGTGAGCGGATCAAGCCCATATCGCGTTTCTACGAACTTCAAGAGCGACGAGAACTCGTAAACCGTGTGAGAAATCAAACCCTTTTTCGCGTATGGCGAAATGACCAACAGCGGAACCCGCGGGCCAAACCCGAAATTATCGACCTTCGGCGGAGGCACGTGATCGTAGAATCCTCCAAAGTCGTCCCAGGTAATAAACACCGCCGTCGAGTACCATTGCGGCCCCTGCATCAGCGCGTTGAGTTGATTCACGGTCCAGTTCTCTCCGAGACACGAACTGTCCGGCGGATGCTCGCTGGCAGCGCCGGTCACCAGCCAACTCACATTCGGGAGATTGCCGTTAGCCGCATCGGCCGCAAACTGGCTGTCATGCAGAACGTTCTGGTCCCAAATAGAGGTCTGGCGAATATGCTTTACCGCGTCCAGCGCCGACCAGATGTAGCCGGACTCGCCCTTCCTCGGCGCGTAGTATTTCCAGCTCAAGCCGGCCGCGTCCAGGCTGTCGGTGAGCGTTTTGAAGTCAAAGCACGGGAAGACGCGAGTCGTGGTTCCCTTGCTGTCCATCACCTGGACGGTGGCCGTGTCGGGCGAGTCACAACCCCACACTCCCGCGCTGCTTGGGTTATTGATTGCGCCTGCCGATTGCGCGCCAACCGTGTAGAGATGATTTGGAAAGCTGGGGCCGGTAAGCGATGAAAACATACGATCGCCCAGCACGAAGTTGCGAGCGTATGCAAAATAATTTGGGATGTCTCCTTCATAAAGCTGCGTGTAAGCAAGGTAGTCCCCGTTTGAGTTTCCCCCTTGAATCACATCGAACTTATCCATCTTGCCGCCATCGATTGCCGTTATGGCCGCTTGCCAGGCGTGAGAAATATCGCGAGGAGTCTTATCGGGACAATGCCCGAGCGGAATCACTTGTCCGGTCGAGATCGTTCCGGTCGTGGCGCCGTCGGCTCCCGGAAAAGTCCCGAAGTAATTGTCAAACGTTCGGTTCTCTTTGACGATGAAAACGACGTGCTTGATTCTCTTGATGCCTTTTTTCTTCTTCGCCTGTGGAGAAGAAGTCGGCAAGATTGCTGAGAACGCGAAGAAGAAAAGTGGGATGAGGATGATGACGATCACTCGAATGCGTGTCTTATGCATAACGCTCGACCTCCAAACAAAGAGCTGCCGCGTGCGATGGTCCGGTAGCGTATTCTGTGGATTTCGTGTTTAAGACGCAAAACGGAACTCGAGAGTCGGAATTCTTCTCGGAACCAGACTGCGGGACGCTTGTCCAGCGTTTGGCGGGACTGGCGATTCACCTGTCAACTTCTTCCGGCGGAGCGCTCGCCGAAGAAGAGAGCTGTGCTTCCACAAGACTCTCCGCTTCCTCGGATGAAACCACGATTCTAAGATTCTGTATTTCTCGGTATGAGCGATAGTGGCTATAAAACACCATGATGAGTCCAACGACCGGGATGGACAAGAAGATGCCGACCAACCCGCCGATCTCGGCGCCTGCTAATATGGCCATTATCACGACCAGCGGGTGCATCTTGATACCGTGACCGACTATCCGGGGATAAATAACGTAGTCTTGCACCATTCGGAGAACGACGAGGAACAGCGCAACTATCAGCGCGAGCTTAAACGATTGGGTGAGCGTCAAACCAAATATAAAGACGGCCGCAATCAGCGGGCCTATCATCGGAACGAATTCCAGCACCCCTGCGACTCCTCCGAGCACGATGGCGTACTTAGCGCCAATTAAGCTCAGGCCGCCCATCGCAATCGCGCCGACAACCAAACACGCTGTGATCTGTGCACGGATGTAAGCAGCGAGTGTGCGGCTCACGTCCTGGAGCAGCCAGTGAGCCCGTTTCTGCATTCGCTCGTTCGGCAAGAACGCGATCACGTTTTGTTCGAACGTGGACGCATCCTTGAGGAGAAAGAATGAAAGAACTGGAACCAGCACTAACCATGTAAGATATGGCGCCAGTCCAACGATCTTGCCGACGAGTGATTCGAACCACGGAAGCGCGGTTCCGGCGAATTCTTTCAGTTGATCCAGGATATAATCGCGCCACTCGGGTGGGAACTTGAAACGCTTCATCGAGTTGTTTGCACTGTTGATCCAGTTGTTGGTTGCGTCGGTCGCCGACTTCAAATAGTCGGGCATGTTCTTCACCAGCTCGTTGATCTGCTCCCACATCGACGGCCAGATCAGACGAAACAGAACGAACAGCACGCCGCCCATCAGGACATATACGAACAGTATAGCGAAGCTTCGGGGCAGTTTGATCTCGCGGTTGAACAAGTAGAGCGGCTGCTCAAGTACGCGAACTATTGGCGCGATCAGGTAGCAAAAGAAGATTGACAGGATTAACAGCAGCAGGAGGGTTCGTATCTGATAAATCAGCCAGCTCACGATGACCAGGCTGACCAACAGGAAGATGACTCGGACGATCACCGTCGTCCACAGTCGGATCATCTCCGTGTTCTCATGCTGCTTTTCTTTCAAGGATCTCTCCCAAGGGGGCGAGAAACCGAAAATTGCAAATTGTCAGTTTGCAATTTTGAATTGCTTCTTCGGCTACCTGCGGGTGCCTCCGCTTGCGCGCAGGCGACGAAAATCGTCGGCCAGCGTCTTCGCCCTCGGCAATTCGGCGATTGCGCGCTGCAACTGAACGTCACCGTCAGCCAGCGCCGCGCGAGCGTTTTCTTCGCCATATGCCGCGGTCGCAACCTCGTAGCGAATCCGCCGCCCCAACCAGTCGGCATCCTTGTCGACTCTTGTCTCGTCGGTTTTTAGCTCTTTGTGTGCGCGCAGAAAGCTTTTGAACGCCGCGATTACCTTGTCGCCGACCGGGTAGTCATTCTTCGCAAGTCGATGTTTGTGATTAACAGATGCGTCTATCTTAAACTCCGGCAACCCAGCGATCTGCCCAGCCACAAGCGAGCGAGTGAACTGAAAGACGGGTTCAATCCACGTGCGCTGAAGCTCGATATCATGACTTGGCAACTTCACGACCACATCGGGCTGAATGCCGCCGC
>DATFWM010000666.1:0-3711 GCA_035259295.1 Blastocatellia bacterium
TCTCGAACCCGCGGTTCCGGGCAAGAAGCTCGTCTCGGCCGCCTTCGTGTGCGAGTCGAGGCCGGGAATCTGGTGCAGCCTGGTCTCAGCCTCTTGGGCTGAAGCGCGTTGATCGAGATCACGCAGCGTGTCGGATTTGTGCTGAGTGGGCAGCGACGGGACCGGCATGTCGACTACCGTCTGAGGCGTCTGAATAAACGCGGCTCCGCACACGCGGCACACGCGGGAACCGCGCGGACTGTAGCTGTTGCACGCGGCACACAGAAGCGCGGATGCTCCAAACGATGATCGCTGAGTGTAAACTGCCGAGCCGCACGATTTGCAATACAACGAGCCAGTGTCCAGCTTCTCGCCGCACGCGGGACACTTTGCGATGACGGCGGTGTCAATCGAATCTTGCGCTCGCCCAACGGCGCGCCCAGTCGAGTCGCTGTCGGCAGGCTGGCTTACGGCAGCGCGCAGTGGTTGGCCGCAAGACTTACAAAAGGCCCAGGTTGGCTGAACCGCTGCCGAACAACTCGGACACGCGTGCAGCTCGCTTGTGACGCGCGGTCGATCGGCCAACGGATCTCCGCACCACTTGCAGTATCGCAATCCTTCAGGGAAATCTATATTGCATCTATCACAGTGCATAAATGAATGATGCGTGATCCGTGATTCGTGAACCAGCCGGTTTAGTTACCGATCGCGGATCACGCATCACCCATCACTGAATTATTATCACATCTCGCGGTCGATGATGAAGCGAGGCACGCTCGATAGGGCCTGACGATACTTGGTTGCGGGAAAAGCGGTCAGCGACTCGATGGCCTGACGGGCGTACTTCTCAGCCTCGGCTCGGGCGCGCTTGAGCGTTCCTTTCTCGTAAATCAACCGAAGCACTTCTTCGCGCCGCACGGACTGGAAACCCCGCTCTTGCATGACCGTCTCTATCATTTGCTTGTGCTCGTCGCTCGCTGTCTCCATCAGGTAGATCAAGGGAAGCGTCAGCTTTCCCTCGCGAAGATCGTTGGCGACCGGTTTCCCTAACTTCGCTTCGGTCGATACGAAATCCAGTACGTCGTCAACCAGTTGGAACGCGATACCGACCGACAGTCCGTAACACGCAAGGGCCTGCTGTTCTTCTCGTGTAGCCCCGGCCACAATGCCGCCAACCTCCGCGCACGCGCTGAACATGTAAGCCGTCTTTCGACGCACGATGTCGAGATGCTCCTGCTCGGTGATGCGGCTGTTTCCAACAAGCGAGAGCTGAAGGATCTCGCCTTCGACCATCAATCGAGTCATCCTGGTCAGCGCGTCAAGAATATCGAAGTTGCGCTCGCGAAGGCTCATGTCGAACGCGGTCATATACAGCCAATCGCCAGTCAGTACCGTGCGATCATTACCCCACTGCACGTTGGCTGATGCCCGGCCCCGCCGCATTCGCGCTTCATCGATTATGTCGTCGTGCACCAGCGTGGCAGTGTGCAGCATCTCCATAACCGCAGCCATCCGAATGGCGGACGGAGAGGCCTCGCTGCTGACAACCTTTGAAGCAAGCAGAAGCAGGGCCGGCCGGACGCGTTTGCCGCCGCCCTCTTGCAGGTAGCGCGCGATGGCCGACACAAGCGTGGAAGCGTCCGAAATGTTTCGATTGAACTCCTCTTCGACAAGCGCGAGATCGTGCTGCACCAGAAAAAAGATTTCTTCCGGAGTCATGGTCATGTTCTCTATCTCGCGTGCTTGCAAGCGGCTCTGCATCAGGATTCGACGCTCCGATTCGCGTTCGTCAAAGCGACGCCAATCATAACAAACCAATCCTTTCGAGGCAAAACTCTTCTACCTCCGTTATAACGGCCTGTTGGCGTTGCCGCAACTCGTGATTCGTCAGAACGGTAACCTCCCGAACGACGTACCGTTATCGAAGGGTTGTTTAAATTTTTCGACTGTGGTTTGTTGTGCTAGACTAATGAACGAAAATTCAATAGGCCTCGCAGGCGCCTGCTCAGCGAAGTCGAACGTCGCACCATCGAGCTTTTAGCAAGCGTCGAGGTCACCCTTAGGAGGGGAAATGTGGGCTAGACTCAAAAGGCTGTTTCGCTCAATCTTTGGGGGAATCATCGAGAAGGCCGAAGACCCCGAGCTGATCCTGCAACAGACCATCCGCGACATGCGCGAAAAGGTCCCCCAGATGCAGAACAACGTCGTGCAGGTGATGGCGACCGAGAAGCTCCTTCAAAAAGAGGTCGTCACGCTGGAGCGCGATATCAAAGAGTACGACGCGAAAGTGAAGGCAGCCATCACAACCAATCGCGACGATATCGCGCGCACCTACATTACTGCGCTACAGGAGAAACAAGCGTCACTAGAGCGATCTCGCCAACAACTCGACTCGGCTCACGCGGCATCCGAGCAGGCGAAGAGGTTCCTGGACAACTACATTCTTCAGGTTAAGAAGCGCGCGGCTGAGGCTCAGCAGCTCGTCAACGAAGCGCGCGCGGCGAAGATGCAGGAGCAGCTTTCACAGACGATGGCTTCGTTTCAGATCGGGGACGAAGCGGGCACGTTCCAGGAGATGCGCGAGCGAATTCAGCGGCGGTCGGCGGCGGCCGAGGCGCGGATGGACCTTGCAACTGGCGGAGTCGAACAGCAGATAGCAGACATCGAGCGCGAGTCGTTGAACATTCAGGTTGAAGACACGCTCCTCGCATACAAGCGACAAATGGGACTCGCGCCTGAAGCGCCAGCATCGACGCCCGCTCCGCCGTCGATCCAGAGCGAATCTGCTTCTGAGAAAACGCTTGGGCCTTCAGATCGCGCGAAGGCGTTGGAATAACAGATGCTTTGTCGCTTGAATTACTATGGCAGAACAGGTCAGTTACCTTAAAGAAGCGATCAAGGAGCCGCTCAACATCTGGGCGATCGTGATCTTTGTAGCGCTTGCGGTTTTCGCCGCAACCGCCGCGAATGATTTTGGCTTTCTGGCTTGGCTAGCGCCGTGGATTCCGATCGCGGCCGGCGCTACAGCCGAGGCGCTTTATCTTTCAACTGTGCCCAACACTCCGGGCTACCGCAGACTGGTAGATCAGAGAAGCAGAAAACGCGCGCTTGCCGAACGCAATCGTAGACGCGAAGAGCTTGTGAAAACATTCGATCCCCGCGAACGCGAAGCGGTCGAATACCTTCGCTGGATGAAGAATCAGATCTATCAGAACTACAAGAAATTCACCGGCGTCACGGACGTGCCCGACCGAATACAGACTCTGGACGTCTACTGGGAGTCTTACGTCGATCTGCTCGACACCTACCGCAGGCGAAAGAACCACATGCGTTCGATCAATCGTCAAACGATTCAGAATCAGATTCAGCAAGCTGAGCGCGCGATCGCAGCCGCACCTGATGACGACACGCGACGGCTTTATCAAACAAATCTCGAATTTCTTCAGAAGCGCATGAATACGTACGATGACATGGAACGCTCGATGAAACGTGTGGAAGCGCAGTTACAATCGATCGAGAGCTTCTTCGGGCTGGTAAACGATCAGGTGATAACGATGCCCACGCCCGAGCACATTTATGCGCTAGACTTCGAGTCATTGCTGTCTTCGATTGAGCTGACAAAGGAAATACTCGACGAGACCGCGCCGATTATGAACCAGTTGGACGTGAGTGAGCGCTCAACGTCGCAGGCGGTGAGGCCCCCGGTCGCGCAACGTCAGTGAAATGTAGGGG
>DATFWM010000667.1:0-2663 GCA_035259295.1 Blastocatellia bacterium
GAGATGTCGTTAAAGGCAAACAGGGCAGTGAATGATTCGCCGGAGGAGAGCAAGCGGCGAGCGGCGATGTAGCCCAATTCGGGCGAAGGCGAATCGCCTTCAAGCTGTGCTGTCAGCGAAGGCTTGACGCTGAGGTTCAGCCTGCGAGCGGCTTCGCGGATCGCAGCCCATCGCACTTCAGTGTCCGAGCTGAAGCTCTGCCCCTTGATGAAGGCGATCCCGCGATGTCCTTGCTCAAGCAAATACTCGAGCGCAAGCGTCGCGGCGCGGCGATGATTCAGTACTATGTTTGTTACACCTTTGAGGTCGTCGTGCCTCGAGACGGCCACCACTGGCAGGGATGGTCGACGCTGGACCGGCGTGTCGACCGCAATCAATCCTTCGACAGAGCGATCAACAAGCATCTGCGGATACCTGCCAATCAACTCCGCCTTATGCCTGTGGCTCGCAACGAAATAAAAGAACCCCTGGCTGAGCAAGTAATCCTCAACTCCGTTCAACACCATGGCCGAATAGCCGTCGCTGAGCTCCGGCACCAGAATCCCCAGCGTATAGCTGCGCTGGGCTCGCAGCGAGCGGGCAACGAAATTAGGACGGTAGTTGAAAGCTTCCGCGGCTGCGAAGATTCGATCTTTTGTAGGCTGAGGAATCGATTCGGCCAACGGCGACGCGTTCAAGACGAAGGAGACGGTGGTGGGCGAAAGCCCGAGATGAGCGGCAAGCGACTTCAGGCTGATCGAGCGAGTATCTGTCTGTTTCCCACCGAGGGCCAATCTATTGCGTGGCATAGGCCGAGTTTCGCACATCGCAAAAGTCAAATCAAGCATGTTCTTATCGGCGCTCGAAGAAAAGTTCTTGACGCGGGCCCGCCTTCATGCTATAACCGCGGTACGTTACTAAATCGATTTAGTACGGGTCGATCGGGGTTCCGTAGCGGGCGGCGCTTTCCCGCGCATGGACGTGTGGGTCGCCAGACAGCGTTCCGGTGCACGCCGAATTGACATTAGCCTGCACAGCAATCCTCGCAATCGACCGGTCAACTGCTTTGAGTGATCGGGAAAAGTTTGCACAGGAGGCTTTGGCATGCGCTTATCTTGTGTCACGCGCATCGTCCTATGCGGATATGCGATGATGTTGCTCGCTTCCGCCGCTAACGCTCAGTTCAAAGCAAGCATTCAAGGCACGGTGAAGGACGCTACAGGCGCTGTTGTTTCCGGCGCCACCATTACCGTCACCAACAACGAAACCGGCAAGTCGCAGCAGGTGAAAACGGGAGACGAAGGTTTCTATCGCGTGAGCGAACTTCCCCCCGGTACTTATACAGTCACTGCCGAAGCGAGCGGATTCAAGAAGAAGGTACTGGAAAGCGTCGTCGTACACGCAGAAGAAGCGCAGGGCGTGAACATAACGCTTGAAACAGGGCCGGTCGCAGAATCGGTAACCGTGACCGCCACCAATGAAGCGCCGCTGCAAACCGAAAATGCCAACGTCAACAAGACGATTACCAATTTGGAAGTTTTGCGATTGCCGCAAGCGGGACGTGATCCTTATGACCTGGTCCGGCTTGCGCCAGGTGTTTTCGGCGAGGGTGCTCGCACCGCTAGCGGCGCAGCGGCGAACCTGCCAAACACGAGTGGTCCGGGCGGATCGAGCATCTCTATTTTTCAGACAGAGAACCAGGTTCCGGTCTCGGCAAATGGTCAGCGGGTTTCCTCGAACAGCTTCCAGATCGATGGCGTGAGCGTCAACAGTCAAACCTGGGGCGGAGCCGCCGTCATTACGCCCTCGCAGGAAAGTATTAAAGAACTGCAAGTGACCTCCAGCACGTACTCCGCCGAAGACGGGCGCAATAGCGGCGCCCAAATCAAAGTCGTAACGCAGAACGGAACAAACAGCTTTCACGGCAGCGGCTTTTTCAGGTACGCCGGTCCGAGCTTGAACGCGTTCAATAAGTTCCACGGGATTCCAGGAACAACTCGCCTGTCCGCCCCTCAGCGCATCGAGCAACTGAACAGGTCATTCGGCGGCAGCCTTGGCGGGCCAGTTGTAAAGAACAAGCTGTTCTTCTTCTTCTCGTATGAAGGTTTCCGCAGCAGCACGAACAATACTTTCCAGGGGTTCGTCGAAACATCGCAGCTTCGTCAGCTCATTCGCACCGTGCGCCCGAATTCACTTGCGGCAAAGGTTCTAGCCGAGCCGGGAATTGAACCCCGCGTGGTTGCCATTCTTTCGCGAACTTGCGCCGATTTCAGCTTTCAGGTTCCCTCTTGCCAGAACGTGGCCGGCGGTTTTGACATCGGCTCACCGACCGGTGCTCAGAGGCAATACGTTCCTTTCAGCAAGCCGCTTGGTGGAGGGCTCGATGGGATTCCCGACCTCCAGTTCGCACTGCTTGCCAACCCCACACATTTCACCGGCAATCAATACTTCGCGCGCGCGGATTACACGGTGACCCCGAAAGATAGCGTCGCGTTTACGGCTTTCTTCACTCCGGTGACAAACTTTGGTTCAGATCCGCGCGCGCAGAGCCGACCGATGGCCGACATCACTTCGGATCGGCTCAATTGGGACCTCGGGGCCATCTACACTCGTAACATTTCGGCAACGATGTTGAATGAGGCTCGCTTTAACTTCACTCGCTGGTCGTTCAATGAAGTGAATTC
>DATFWM010000668.1:0-5914 GCA_035259295.1 Blastocatellia bacterium
TTCCTGAAGACAGTCGAATCGAGCGGCCCGGCCGCTCTGGCAATCGAGGCCCGCGCTCTGCTCGAAGACAGTGAGAACTTACTGGACGAGATGGTTATCGGATATTGGCGCGCGCCGACCGATGATCAATTCTTCGCAAAAGCGTTCCTGCAGCCTTATGCGCAATGGCTTTCGGAAGTCGGGTCAAAGCCCGTTGACAGAAACCTCGGCGCTGGCGAGAACCGCTGTCCCTTCTGCGAAGGCAAGCCGCAGGTCAGCGTCCTTCAAATCAAAGAGACTTCTTCGGAGAGCGGCGGACGCGACTTGGTTTGCTCGACCTGCTTGACGACCTGGCCGTTCAGGCGAGTCGTTTGCGCAAGCTGCGGGGAAGAGAACCCGGCAAAGATCGGCTACTATCACGCGGCGGAGTACGATCACATCCGCGTCGAGGCCTGCGATAGTTGCAGATACTACATCAAGTCCGTCGACCTTACCCGCTTCGGGCTTGCGGTGCCGCTGGTCGATGAAGTCGCCGCCGCGCCTCTCGATCTGTGGGCTCGTGAGCGAGGTTACACGAAGATCGAGATGAATCTGCTGGGCGTGTGATCACTGCGCAGAAGCCCGGTCAGCGGCCTCTTTGAAGCTTTGAGCCACGTTCTGAAGCGCGGCTCGATTCTGCTCGAAGCGGGACCTGAGAGTCCACGCCAGTACTTGATTGAAGCTCTTCGCGGTCTCGACTGTTGTATGCAGATACGTGACTTTGACATTACTGATCGTGCCGCTGACGACGTATTGAAGCGCCGGGTTGCCATTGATAACCAATCTCGTAGGTGTGCTTGTTTCTGTAGAGCTGAGATTGTTGATCAGCTGCTCGCTGGTGATCTGTGAGTGCTTGTCTAGGTTCATGTCCTCGAAGTCCGATTTGCTTTCACTCAGGACTATTATGTACATCTCATGTAGACGGTCCTCAGCTTGCAGTCCGGCCTTCTCGTGCAGGTTCGTGGTTTGCTTCCACCCGGTTGGAACCTGAATCTGGTATTGCCCGTCCGAGCTGATTATGACCTGACGCGCCTGGCCATCTGCCTTAAGCCCGGATTTTATCTTGTCCCAGTTGAGAGCGATCGCTAACGCGATCACGGCGACGATCACCACGATAAGACCGAGGCATCCGAACAACGCAACCTTTGCGCCGGTGCTCATACGCTTTTTTGTATCGGGCGACGGCGAGGCCCACACGGGCGGTTGTTGTTGTGAGCTGTACGTCGGTGGTTGCTGAGACATTGATTATCTGTCGCTTGGCGCGCTCTTTTGTATCACAATCAGCGTCGTCGCGGCTACCACAAATCTCAGCTTGACAACCCTCGACCGTGCGAGTGTAATAGGAGCTTAAACCTCTTCCCGGTTCTGGACGCTTTCCCGCACAAGGGAGTCAAGCTGTGACGCAAGCAGCTTTCGTCGAGAATTTCGTTTCTTCGTATCCATCGCCAGCACACCGCTGCTCTGCTAACTCTTCAATCCACTGGTGTCTCGACTCTCGAGCACCACAGCGATCGATCAACGGAGGTCACGCTTATGGAAGTCTCGAGAAGAACTTTCATCAAGGTCGGCCTTGTCGGAGGAGTCGGAGCTTCCGCCTTCGGCTTCGACCTCGCGCCGGCTTACGCGCAAACACAGGCGCTCAAAATAGACCGCACAACTGAAACCCGCAGCACTTGCCCGTACTGTTCGGTAAGCTGCGGCGTAATCATCCACACGCTCGGCGACAAAGCTAAAAACACAACCGCCCAGGTCGTTCACGTCGAAGGCGATCCAGATCATCCCATCAATCGCGGCACGCTCTGTCCTAAAGGCGCCTCGCTCGAACAGGACATTCTCAACGAACGCCGGTTGACTAAACCGCAGGTTCGTCGGCCCGGCTCCGATCGCTGGGAAGACATCTCCTGGGATGATGCCATCAATGAGATCGCGCGACTGGTTAAGAAGACCCGCGATGACACTTTCATCGAGAAAGACAATCAGGGACGCCCTGTCAACCGCTGCGAAGGCATAGCGTGGACCGGTGGCTGCACTGACACGAACGAGCTGAATTACCTAGCGGTCAAGGCGATGCGCAGCATGGGGGTCTGCTACTTCGAAACGCAGGCGCGTGTTTGACACGGCCCGACGGTCTCAAGTTTGGGACCAACATTCGGGCGCGGCGCGATGACCAACGGTTGGATCGATATCAAGAATACCGACATGATGTTGATCATGGGCGGCAATCCCGCCGAAAACCATCCGTGCGGTTTTAAGTGGCCGATCGAAGCGAAGAAGACGCGCAACGCGAAGATGATCGTCGTCGATCCGCGATTCACTCGAACGGCGGCGACCGCCGATATGTTCCTGCAGATCCGGGCGGGAACCGACATCGCTTTTCTGGGCGGGCTGATCAACTACGCGATCGAGAACAATCGCATCGCCAAAGATTATCTGATCAACTACACCAATTCGCCGTTCATCATCAAGGAAGGATTCAAGCTGCCTGAGGACGGTTTGTACTCGGGCTTCGACGCCTCGACGCAGGTCTACGACAAATCAACCTGGAACTACGAAGAAGGCGGCAACATGACCGGCAAGCCCGCTGGCACGGAAACGGCTCCTGGAGCCGGTCACGCGGCGGCGGCTCTTGACGGCGGCGCGAGAATAGTTCCTGCGATGTGGCAGGGACAGGCGACTCCGTCACCCAAGCAGGCGCCACCATCGCCTCCTGCAAAACAGACACCACCAAGCCCCCAAACGGCCGCGGGCGGCGGCGGGGCAGCGACAGCTAAACCCGCCACCCCGCCGCCGGCGCCGCCTGCGCTCCCGGGGAACGTCGCGTACGACCTCTCACTTCAGCACCCACGCTGTGTGTTCCAATTGTTGAAGAAGCACTACTCGCGCTACACACCTGAGATGGTGGCGCGGATTACAGGGATTCCTGCCGACAAGTTCGTCGAAGCCGCTGACCTGTTCACATCCATTCGCAAGAATGGTGACATGAAGAAAGCCGGTACGATCATCTACGCGGTCGGCTGGACTCAGCACACCTTCGGCACACAGATCATTCGCACGGCGGCGATGCTCCAACTGCTGCTCGGAAACGTTGGTCGCGCGGGCGGCGGAGTGAACGCGCTCCGCGGCCATTCCAACATTCAAGGCGCAACGGACATGGGCGGGGTGTACGAAATATTCCCCGGTTATCTCAAGATGCCCAATCCGACCGACGTCGACCTCGCCGCCTACCTGAAGCGCACGACGCCGACTTCATCGAAGCCTTCCGAATGGGACTCCTACAACTACTGGTCGAACACCCCGAAGTTCATGGCCTCGTTTCTCAAAGCGCTGTACGGCGACGCGGCCAAAAAGGAAAACGATTGGGCGTTCAATTATCTGCCCAAGATCGATCGCCGGTATGCGTGGGTCGAGATGTGGGACCGTATGTTCAACGGCGAGGTGAAGGGCTTGTTCGCTTTCGGCATGAACGGAGTCATGATCGGCCCAAGCTCGAACAAGAACATTGAGGCGCTGAAGAAAGCCGACTGGCTGGTAGTCTGCGAAGTCTTTCCCGACGAGACCAGCGAATTCTGGAAAGCCCCCGGCACCAAGCCCGATGAGATGAAGAACATCAACACGGTCGTCTATCGACTGCCGGGCGCCGGGTTCGCTGAGAAAGACGGCACCTTCGTAAACTCGGCTCGCTGGCTACAGTGGAAGTATGCAGCGCTTACGCCGCCAGGCAAGGCGAAAGTCGATCAGGAGATACTTGCGCGAATCTTTTTGAAGGTTCGCGAGCTGTATCAGAAAGAAGGCGGCAAGTTCCCGGATCCAATCTTGACCCTCACCTGGGCGTATTCCGATCCAAACAACCCGTCTTTTGCTGAAGTGGCTAAGGAGATCAACGGCAAGGCGCTCGCCGACATCACAAACGATCAACAACCTGGTGTGACGATCAAGGCGGGCCAGCAACTTCCGGGGTTCGCATGGCTTAAAGATGATGGAACGACGACCTCCGGTAACTGGCTGTATTGCGGATCGTGGACGGAAGCCGGGGCGCAAATGCAACGACGAGGAACTGAGGACCCATCGGGGCTCGGCATCTATCCAAACTGGGCGTGGTCGTGGCCGGCGAATCGTCGCGTGATGTATAACCGCGCGTCGTGCGATCCGTCGGGCAAACCTTGGGATGCTTCTCGCAAGCAGGTTTGGTGGAACGAGTCGCAGCAGAGATGGGTTGGCAACGACGTGCCAGACTTCAAAGCCGATTCGAAACCTTCGGATCACATGGGGCCGTTCATCATGAACCCCGAAGGCGTAGGGCGCATCTTCGCGCCGCTCGCAGCGTTCGCGGAAGGACCATTCCCCGAGCACTACGAGCCGTTCGAGAGCCCGATCGCGAATCCGCTTCACCCAAACCAGTCCAACAACCCGGTCGTCAAGAAGATGAAGTCGGAGTATGACAAGTTGGGCACGCCCGACGAATACAACATCGTCTGCACGACCTATCGCTTGACCGAGCATTATCACTACTGGACGAAGAACAACCCGATGATCGTCCAGCTTGTACCCGAGCCGTTCGTAGAGATCCCCGTCGAGCTGGCGAATGAGATTGGACTCAACGGCGGCGAGAAGCTTAGGGTGTCGAGCGCTCGCGGTCATTACATCGGGAAAGCGATGGTGACCAAGCGCATCAAGCCGATGCTGATCGACGGCAAGAAGACTTACCAGATTGGCATTCCTATCCATTGGGGTTATCGCGGCATCGCTGAAGATGGCGCTACGGTCGAAGACCCGACAGCAACCGGCACATCGAGAACCGGTTTGACCCCGGCGAACATGCTTTCGCCGACGGTCTTCGACCCGAACGCTTACACGCCGGAGTTCAAAGGCTTCCTCGTAAAAGTCGAGAAGGTCTAAGAGCGAATTGCAGATAATGTAAGGAGGACCTGACCGATGCCACACGAAACAAACCAAGATACATTTAGGCAAACGAATCTTCCGAACGAATCCGACGACTACCTTTCCAAACGAGAGGAACTCCGCCTAGCGGAGATCGAGTTGATGCGCCACCGCGAACGGGTCGCGGAGCTTCGGCGCCAGCTTCCCGAAGGCGCGACGGTCCAGGATTATGTGTTCGAGGAGGGACCGGCCGATCTAAACGCGGGCGACGCTCCGATACGAACCGTGCGGCTAAGCGAACTGGTTACCGCGCCGGATCGGTCGCTGGTGATCTACCACTTCATGTACGGAAAGAAGCAGACCAACCCGTGCCCGATGTGTACGATGTGGATAGACGGTTTCAACGGTGTCGCTCATCACCTAGCCCAGAACGTTGACGTCGCCATCGTTGCCGCCGCTGATCCGACGGCACTGCGAGCGCACGCGCGCAAACGAAGCTGGGACAGGCTGAGGCTCCTGAGCTGCGGCGCCAACACGTTCAAGTACGACCTGCGCAGTGAAGACCGTGAAGGAAACCAGGATTCGACAGTATCGGTTTTCACTCGGGACACTGACGGTACGCTGCGACACTTCTACAGCGCCCACCCCTCGATGGCGGACGACATCAGGGAGCGCGGCATCGATCTGCTGACTCCGGTCTACAACATCCTGGACTTAACACCTCAGGGACGCGGCAATTGGTATGCAGCACTCGGCTACGGCACCAAAGTGCAGGTGGCACGCTTATGACTCGTCTCAATCAAGTTAGTTAGATCACGAAAAGAGGAACCATCGCAGGAGGTCGTATGCCACTAGAAAGAACATTACAAATTCAAGCAATCTCCGGCCACGTCGGTACCACTCCCGGTCGCGGCACGCAGCGAGAGGTCGAGGTCTGCAAGTACATCGACGTTTCGACCTGCATCGGTTGCAAAGCCTGCGAGGTGGCCTGCGTGGAGTGGAACGATCATCCGTTCCG
>DATFWM010000669.1:0-4432 GCA_035259295.1 Blastocatellia bacterium
GCTTCGACTCGCCCCTCGCGTCCGCGCTCGCTTACGCGGGTAAGGCGAGCGATCACCTTGTCTCCGTGCAGAGCGGATCCAATCGCACGAGCGTTAACGAAAAGATCTCCCTTATCGCGTTCTTTCGGGTCGTCTGGGACGACGAAGACATGGCCTGAGCGCGTGCCTCTAACGGTTCCGATTAGAAGACCGACGGAGTGCTTTCTCCAGTAGCGCCCAGCCTTTGCCGTTGCCAGACCAACCCGGACAAACTCTTTCAGGATCGAGGCCAGGCGCGCGGCCTGAGACTCGGAGAGGTTCAGCGCTTCGGCCAACCGGTCGGCATCGATGCCGCGCTCGCGCGATTTCGGGAGCGATTCGAGGATGTTTTGCGGCGAAACGTCCGTGGTGTGCATTCCCCGATTTTGGATTTTAGATTTTGGATTCCACAAATTGAAAATCTAAAATCGAAAGTCCAAAATCTAAAATCAAATTGACACTGCTCGTGGGCGATCGCTAGTATAATTTTGTTTCGGCTGAAGCGACAATCCGGACTAGTTGCGGATGTGGCGGAATGGCAGACGCGCAGCGCTCAGGACGCTGTGGGAGCAATCCCGTGGAGGTTCAAGTCCTCTCATCCGCACCAGGTCTTTCGTTGCCACATCTCTTCAAATCCACGCTCTGATATAATTCACCCGTTCTTAAGTACTCGATTATTGTGCTCTCCATTCGTGCAAAGCTTACGCTCTGGTACCTCAGCCTGGCCGCTTTGGTGTTGGTTGCCTTCGCGGTGGCGATCTACCTTTATCTCTCGCGCGGACTGCTTAATGCGATCGACACGTCGTTACGAAATCACGCCGAGCGAATTGCCCAGGCTGTAGGCCACCCCTCGGAAACCGAAGAGCCCAGCCAGCCCGGGGTGCTTATACTGGCGCCCCAATTCGTCTCGGTGCTCGATCGGGATGGCAAAATCACTGATCAAATCCCGGACGCCGAAGGCCATCAGGTCCCGATAATCGACACTGCGCTCGAACGTGCCGCCAATGATTGGGGTCCACAATACAATGAAGCTTCATTATCTGAGAGCGAGCACGTTCGGATCATCACCTGGCCCGCTCGCGACGAAGACGGCGAAGTGTTCTTTGTAGTGGTCGGCCAATCTCTCCGGGACGTCCAACGTGCGCAGAGGCAATTGCTGTTGCTGCTTGCAATCGCAAATCCCGTCGCTCTGTTGCTGGCGGGACTGGGCGGCCTTTGGCTCACCAATCAAGCTCTGAGGCCGGTCGATCGATTGACGCGCGCAGCCGAGCGCATAGGCCGGGGCAACCTCAGCGAGCGCGTCGAGGAGCCGCGATCTCGCGATGAGATCGGTCGCCTCGCCGCTACGTTCAATCGAATGATCAGCCGGCTCGAACAAGCATTCGATCGAGAACGCCGATTCACCGCAGACGCGTCTCACGAGCTCAAGACCCCGCTGGCCGTTCTTCGCGGTGATATAGAAGTGGCGCTTCGCCGCGAGCGCTTGCCGGGAGAGTACGAGCGAGTGCTTAAATCGAGCCTGGAAGAGATCGAACAACTCACCAAGCTCACTGACGATCTATTGACGCTCGCTCGTTCCGACGCCGACCGCTCGGTGCTCGACCTTGAGCAGGTCAGACTTGACCTTTTAGTCGCGGATGCTGGCGCGTACATGTCTCCGCTGGCTGACAGTGCGAGCGTGTCGCTCAGTTATGTCGCGCCAGACTCGCCGGTGATGATCGAAGGCGATCAGAAGCGGCTCAAGCAATTGCTTGTGAACCTGCTCGATAACGCCATCAAGTACACCCCCGCCGGAGGTAGCGCGCGGCTCGCGCTGACCGTCCAAGATTCATCTGCGGTAATCGAAGTCTCAGACACAGGCCGCGGAATCCCGGCGACGGCTCTGCCTCACGTTTTTGAGAGATTCTATCGCCAGACCGATCCTCGCGATTCTCGGGTGACCGGATTCGGATTGGGGCTTGCGATATCGAAGTGGATCGCCGACGCGCACGGCGGCTCGATCGATGTTGAGAGCAAGGAAGGGGAGGGTTCGCGGTTTACCGTTCGCTTGCCACTTAAAAGCCACGAACCCAGCCTGACAGAGAGCAGGGCGTCAACTCGCGGGCAGTAGACTCCCTTACGACGTTATCGCCTCCCTCATTAGCTGCTCGCGTGCGGCCCTTTTAATGAATTTCAGATTCGACACTCGCGGCGCGGCATGTAAGAATCCAATGAGGAGCCTCATAGATCTTCATGAAACGAGTGAGACTATTATCTGCCGGCAAGGCTGCCGCTCTTCTCTTGTTCATAACAATAGCGGTCGCGCTGGTGCTGTACCTCGTCCTTCGCAGCAAGCGTGTTCAGACGAACCAGGCCCGTCCCAAGCTGCAAGGCAAGGTCGTCGCAGTCTTCAGCAATACTCGTTATGCTCACGAGGTGAACGGCCAGGTGCGCTTCAACATAACGGCCGGCACCGACAGGGCCTACGAGGACGGGACTCACGAGCTCGAACAGGTCAAAGTTGAATCCTATGGCTCGAAAGGCGACCGCCACGACGCTGTTACTGCGGACCGGGCAAAGGTGAGCGATCCGTCGGACCTCGCGAAGCTCGACGCGGAGTTCATCTCAAATGTCGTCGTGCAAACCTCAGAAGGACTCACGCTCAAGACAAACTATCTGCATTACGACCAGACGAAGAACACGGTTGATACGAAAGAACCCGTCGAGTTCGAAGGCCGCAATTACGCAGGCCAGGCGACGGGCTTGATCATCGAGGCTAACGATGAGCGCGCGAGATTGCTGAAAGACGTCGACGTGACTATCAAGCCAGGGGAAGCGAATCGCGATGGAAAAACTAATGAGGTTTCGCCGGCGAGTCGTCAGCGCGAGGAGACTGCTGAGGAAAAGGCCGCGCGCAAAGCTCGAAAGCGCGCGCGAAAAGAAGCGCGTCGAGCCGCCGAAGCAGTTGCGCAAACCGCCGCTCCATCCGCTCAGCCTTCGCAAGCCGGACGGAAACAAGCATCTAACCGCGTCGAGGTGAGGAAACCTACAAGAATACAAAGCGTGTCCGCGCTGCTCGAAAAGAAAGAGCACCGCGTAACGTTCGAGGGCAATGTAATTGTGACCCAGGACACCGACGAATCGCGCGCCGAGCGAATGGTCGCTTACACGGACGCCGGCAATCATCTCGAGCGCATTGAAGCACGCGGCAACGCTTACCTGAAGCAAGCGGAGAAGGCTGAGATAAAGTCTCCTGATATGGATTTCTTCTTCGGCGAGTCTCACCAGATTGCTCGCGCGGTCGCTACCGGTGGGGCATACACGAAGTCGCTGGGACCGGAGCCGGTGAGAGAGGCAAGCGCCCAGACAATCGAGGCGACGTTTGCGGCTGGTCCTCGAGGCAACGTCGTTGACACGATCAAAGCGCAAGGAAGCGCCGTCATAAAGATGCACGCGCCGCCTGCTGCGAACAACAAAAGCAATCCCGCCGAGCGCGAGCTCACCGCCGAAACCGTCAGCCTGACGTTCTTCTCCGACGGGCGAAACATTAAGTTTGCCGAGGCGATTGGCAATTGCGTGATGACGGTTACGCCAATACGCGCCGAGCCGCGTGCTGACAAGAAGACGATCCGCGCGCCTCGAATGGATGCTTCTTTCTATGAGACAGGCAATCGAGTCAAGACCTTCAACGCGGTGGACACCGTCAGAGTGGAAATCGAAGCGATGGCCAAGGGTGGCCATCCGCTGCGTGTAACCACGAGCAAGAGGGCGCGAGCCGATTTCCTGGAAGACTCTCAGGACATGGATCGCGTCTCGCAGGACGGTAACTTCAAGTACAACGAGGGCGAACGCAACGCAGTGGCTGAGCGCGCGGTTTATGACGGACAAAAAGAGGTTCTGAATCTTCGTGGCAAGCGGCCAATGGTTTGGGATGCGAAGGCGCGCACGCAAGCCGACGAGATAGACTACGACCGCGAGCGTGATGAAACGCATGCCCGGGGCGACGTTCGCACAACGTATTACAGTCGCGAGACGACAAACGAGTCAACCCCGTTTAAGAACACCAAGTCGCCGATCTTCATGACTGCCGAGCGCGCCGACGCAAAAACCGAAGGCGTCGCGGTCTACATCGGGAGCGCGCGCGGATGGCAGGACGATAATTTCGTAAAGGCTGATCGCATCGAGTTGTACCAGGACGACAAACGCATGGTAGCGATCGGCCACGTTGAAAGCGCGCTTTATCAGGCGAAGCGAGAAACGTCGCCGGGCAAACGCGAGATCGTGCCGGGATTCGCGACCGCCGAAAAGATGACTTACTCGGACATCGAGCGGAAGGTGCATTACGAAGGCGAAGTTAAGGCACGGCAAGGGACCGATCGCATCGACGCTTCAGTCGTCGACGTGTACTTGAAACAAGAGACAAACGAGATTGATC
>DATFWM010000670.1:0-4992 GCA_035259295.1 Blastocatellia bacterium
TACCAACTCCGCGTGCGAGCCGTCCTCAATCACGTTCCCCTCTTGAAGCACGATAATCCGGTCGGCCATTCTCACCGTCGAGAAGCGGTGCGAGATGATAACCGCCATTCTTCCAGCGACGAGTCTCGAGAATCGAATAAAGACTTCGTATTCGGCGCGCGCGTCGAGTGAAGCGGTCGGCTCGTCAAGGATAAGCACCTGAGCATCACGCATGTAAGCGCGCGCCAACGCAATTTTTTGCCACTCGCCACCCGATAGCTCGACGCCCTGGTCAAACCGCCGGCCCAGCATCTGCCGGTAACCATTAGCTAATCGAGGCAGTAGCGAGGAAGCGAGTGATTTTTCCGATGCAGAGACGATCGCGCCCGGCACTTTTCCGTTGCCATCAGTGTGCGAGTCGCTCTGGCGTTCGCCGGCACTCGGCGCGTCCAGATATGAACGCACCTCGTCAATCTCACCTACTCCAACGTTCTCGTCGAAGCGCAAATCGTATTTGATGAAGTCCTGAAAGATCACCCCTATCGCGCGGCGAACGGAGTGAATGTCGTAATCGCGAAGATCAATTCCATCCAGGAGAATGCGCCCGTCGGTCGGATCGTAGAGCCGCGCAAGCAGTTTAGTCAGAGTCGTCTTGCCGGCGCCGTTCTCTCCAACCAAAGCGATGCGCTCACCTGGTAGCAGACGGAAACTTATGTGTCGAACTGCCCACGCATCGCTCCCCGGATATCGAAAGCCGACGTCTTCAAACACGAACGCTTCTCGTATCGGACGAGGCACTGCCGGCGCGTCGGGCCGCGAGGCTATCGACGGTTTCATCTCAAAGAAATCAAATAAGTCTTTGAGATAAAGGCACTGCTGATAGATCCCTCCCGCGCTCAGCAGCAAACCTTGGATCAGTCCACGGCTTCGCGCGAACGAGCCTGCGAGAAATGTCAGCGTTCCGATCGAGATCACTCCCAGCATCCCGCGCACAAGGATGATCACGTACGCGCTGTAGTAGCCCAGCGTGCCAATCAATGACAGCAACGTGCTGACATTGGCCTTCCTGATCGAGAGTTTCTTGTTCTCGTCATAAAACTTCCAGGATAATTTGCGGAAACGTTCAATCAGCCATTCGGAGAGTCCGAACAACTGGACCTCCTTCGCTGTCCTGTCGCTGGCGCCTACGTAGCGAAGATAGTCGAGTTGTCTGCGCTCCGGCGTCCAACGGAACTGCAGTGAGTATTCGAGCGAGCCGAAGAATGTCTCACCGAAAAAGCTTGGCAGCACTGCCACCACGAGCAGCAACAGCAGCCACGGGCTGTAGATCACCAGCGCGGCGCCGAGCGATATCAAGGTCAACGCGTCTTGCCCCATTGACAGAAGCTGCGCCAGCAGGCCAACGCGACTGGTCGTCTGGCGACGCGCCCGCTCGAGATGATCGTAGAACGCGGGATCTTCGAAGTACGCGAGGTCCAGCGTAGCGGCGTGCTCCATCAGCCGGATGCTGGTATGGTTCGAGAACAGATCCCCTAACAAGCTTTCGACCAGCGACGAAGCCCGCGCGAGAATATCACCTGCGGTCACGATGATTAGCTCGAGCGCAACCAGCTTCCACAACCGAGCGTAGTCGGGAGACGATTCGCGCGACGCGACGACCGAGTCGATGATCAGCTTGCCTATCCACAACGTGGCGACTGGGACACCGCCTCGCAGCAGTCGCAGAAGTGCCATTGCCAAGGTGTAGCCGCGATGCGTTTCCCACACTAGCTTGATTAGCGGTGGGATGTAGCGCAGCGCTGCGAAGCGTTCGTGAATCGTCGGCTTCTCATTGTCGCGACGCAGCGGCTTGAATGAGAAATCCATGGCCATACTGAAGATGTTAATCAGGGTGAGGCGCGAAAGCGAGGCGGGGCTAGGCGCGAATACTCGTGCGTAGCACAGACTTCAGTCGGTACGCTATGATACCACCGACATATCCAGGATAAATTCCGGCTTTTACAGACTAAACACGGCGCTACGACGAGGCAATTGAGCAACTGCACGATGAGCTCGAAATAGCCCAGAGCGACTGGGTTGCCTGTCTCAATCTCGGCAAGGTTTACGTGCAACAGAAGAAATACCAGGAGGCCATAGCGGAATTTCAAAAAGCGCGAGAGCTCTCAGACGGAAATACAGAGACGATAGCCGTGATGGGGCACGCCTTCGCTGTATCAGGCAAGAGAGGCGAAGCCAAAAAGGTTCTTGACGAATTAACGACCATATCAAATCAACGCTGCGTCCCTCCCTATAATATGGCGATTATTTATACGGGGCTTGAAGAAAAGGAACAGGCCCTCGCCTGGCTGGAGAAAGCTTATGAGGATCGGGATGTTCGATTAGTATTCTTGAAAGTCGAGCCCAAGTGGGATGTTCTGCGTGCGGATGAGAGATTCATCAGTTTGATCAGGCGTGTCGGACTAGAGCAATAACGGTTAAACATAAAGGCCAATAAATGGCCAAGTCAGGAGACTGTTCTTTGGGCTCAAGCTGATGTGCGATTATGAACTCGATGCTTGGCAGTAACGGATCACGCATCACGCATCACGGATTACTCTTCACTTGATCTCCCGGATCTCGCGAAGCAGCTCGTCGCGAAAATATCCGGCGGGTATTGTGCCCTGTCTCATGAAAAGAAGATGAAACGTCTTCGCCGAGAAGTGGTCTCCCAACAGCTTCGCGGCTTCCTCGCGAAGCGCGTAGATCTGGTCCTTGCCCAGTCGATAGGTTATTGCTTGCGTGGGCCATTTGGAGTAACGAAAGATCGCGCCCTCGGCCGATTTGCAGGCTGCTCGCTTGGCGTCGTTTGTGGTTGCCGCAGCGTCGTGGCACGAGCCGGGGAGAAAGTCGACCACTTGCGAAAATAGATCAACCGCGTCGTCGTAGCTCATTCGCCCGGTGTGAATGCCTGTGTCGATGCGCACGCGCAGATCGCGATAAAGCTTGCCCTGCAATTGATAGAGCCTCTCCTCGGGAGTATGGAACCCGTTTGGAGCGCTAGGCTGGGGCTCGGCCATCAACGCCTCGGCATAAAGCGCCCAGCCTTCTGCGGCCATCGAGTCCTCCCACATCGACGACGAATCTTCAACCGCGCCCGGCGTAAGCCATCTCACACCGGAGATTTGATCCTTGTACTGTGTCATCACCTTGTAGTGCCAATCGTGCCCCGGGAATCCTTCGTGCGCCGAGAGGTCAGCCAACGCCGAGCGATTGTTCGCCTTCAACGCAGCGGGGTCGTTGCCGGTCGGCGTCACATAGAAGCGACCAACCCCTGTTGTCTTGAATGGTGGCGCTGGATAATAAGCCGCGCCGTCGATTGAAGCTCGCAGCGGAGGAGGCGTCTCGACCACTTCGAGTTTGTAGTCGGCGGGAACGTCGAAGATGCCCGTCTTGCGCGCATAGTCGACCAGTCGAAACGCGGCATCGCGATACCACGCGATCATCTCGGCATCAGACTTGGGATAGTCCTTCGAGAGCTCATCGAACACCGCGCGCACCGCAGCGGTACCGTCGGTCGGGAGAGTCCAGCCGTGTAACTTCCCAATCTCGCGAGCCAGGTCGATCATCTCTTTCTGAGTTCCTTCGACGATCGGCCAGGCTTCGTCATAGAGTTGCGCCGAAGTTTTGTCGAAGTGGAAATTGTTCTTGAGAGCCCAGTCGTATTCAGCCTCTCCCATCGCGAATCGATCGCCAGCGAATTGCGGCTTGACTTTGATCGTCGCAACGTCGTCAAAGAAAGTCTTGGCAACGAAGTCGCGCAACCCACGATAGGCTCCGGCAGCCTGTTTCGAGGCGTCTCGTATCTGAGCAAGCAATTGTTCTCGTTGTGGGCCCGTGACCCGCTCATCGGCAAGCTTGGGCAGGGTTTCTTCAAAATACTTCGCGTCAGCCTCCGACGTATCAAGGCCGTTGCGCTTGAGCATGCGAAAGTCAGGTGTGTTGTTAGACTTCACTCCGGCGAGCAGTTGCTCTTGGGCAACGCCGAGAAACGGCGGAATCACGCTCACGCGTTTGGCCATCAGCGACCACTCTTCCGCCGTGCCGTAAGTCTTCTCGCCGGTTTCAGTCATGCCTTGCAACTGCCAGTCGATGGCGCGGAACGGTTCGTCGGTATACGTGTCGAGGGCGCGTTCCTGATAACGTCTCACTTGATGCTGACGGAGAAGGAATCTGATCTGCGCCAGCGTGACTTCGCGATCGATTTTAAGATTTGCCGTGAGGGTGTTCGGATCAACCGCCTCGAAAGACTTCTGCGTGTCCGCAAGCCAACGGTCCTCGGCTTCAAGCGCCGCCGTCGAGTGATCTCGCAACATTCCGTCTACTTCTTTCAGCAACGGATCAAGCCCAGCGCCGCCGAGATATGTGTTCACCGTCGGATTACGACGCAGGAACTCGACGACGTATGCGTCTTGGATTCTCTTAAACTCGTTATCGCCGGGTGTGTTCATCGGTTGTTGCGGCGTTTTTGTTGTGCAGGCTGCCAGCCAGCCAAACAACATTACTGCTAGAATCTTTTTCATCGCTCTCCTTCAATCAAAACAACGGAATGACACAGGTAAAGCTAGGTCCACCAACCATCTATATGTTTTCAATCTGTGTTCATCCATGATTCCTCCTAATACGTCATAAAGTGGAGTATGACGGGCGCGGAGGCGGTTTCACAACCGCGATGCCACCGCTTTCTTGGCTTTCTTTTTCTCTTCCCGCTTCTTCCGCTTCTTGCCCGGTGTGTCATTCATCTGATCGCGCAGAGCCGCGGCCCGGTTGAGCATGATCGCATCCATCGTCCTCATCTTACGATCTGATACCCATTGCATTATCGATGAGACGAACATCTCCTTCAGATATGCATATGAAAAGTCGGTCGTCGCATCAACGATTCGGGGCAACGCCGAATCTGACACGCGAAGATCCGGCTCCAGCGACTTGTTCCAGGACTCGATGAATTCCAATCTCTGCTGCACCTTGGGCAAA
>DATFWM010000671.1:0-15074 GCA_035259295.1 Blastocatellia bacterium
CCGCCGATTCCTGACGGCGTGCTCAATCTCGGCTACGGCTCGCCGATGAAATGGGAGACGAGCACGGGCCGGGACCGCTATCGCCGTGCGATGTACACTTTTTGGAAGCGGTCTGTCCCCTATCCGAGCCTGCTGGTATTCGATACGCCCAACGCAGATTTCTCTTGCACGCGGCGCATTCGCTCAAACACACCGCTTCAAGCGCTCACGACTTTGAATGACACTGTGTTTGTGGAAGCTGCGCAGGGGCTGGCCCTGCGCGTCTTCAAAGAAGGCGGCAGCGACGACCGCTCGCGCATGTCCTACGCCTTCAGGCTGTGCGTCGGCAGAAAGCCCGATTCATTCGAGCTGAATCAACTGCTCGCGCTGCTCAATGACCAACAAAAGTTTTTTGAGGGGCGAACGGCTGCGTCGGTCTATGTCACTTCAGCCGATCTGAACAACATTCCTGCGGACGTTGACCTGCACAAAGTTGCGCCGTGGACGATAGTGGCCCGCGTGCTGCTGAACATGGATGAGACGATCACTAGGGAGTAGCCATGAGTTACAGCGAAGAGATCGAACTTGAAGCGAAGAAGCTCGTGACGCGACGGTATTTTTTCAAGGAGTGCTGCGTTGGGCTTGGTTCGATGGCGCTCGTCTCGCTGGTCGGGGAGAGCTTGTTTGCTGCCACTGCGCAAGGAAAGATGACGGATCCGCTCGCGCCAAAACAACCGCACTTCCCGGGCAAAGCGAAGCGCGTGATTTATCTATTCCAGGCAGGCGCCCCAAGCCAGTTGGATCTATTCGATTATAAGCCGGAGCTCGTCAAATACAACGGCAAGGCTGTTCCGCAAGATCTGGTGAAAGACATGAACCTTGCTTTCATTCGACCCGACGCCGGATTGTATGCTTCTGAATTCAAGTTCTCTCGATACGGCCAGTCAGGCGCGGAATTATCGGAGTCTTTACCCTATCTTGCCGAAGTGGTTGACGAGATAGCGATCATCAGATCGATGGTCACGGATGCTATCAATCACGCGCCGGGACAGATTTTTATGAACACCGGCTCGCAGCAGTTCGGGCGCCCAAGCCTGGGCGCGTGGACGACATACGGGCTGGGGAGCGAGACGCAAGACCTTCCGGCTTTCGTTGTATTATCGTCGGCGGGCGGCACGAGCGGCGGCGCTTCAAACTGGGGCTGCGGGTTCCTGCCGACGGTCTATCAAGGAGTGCCTTTTCGTCGCACCGGTGATCCAATCCTCTCGCTATCAAACCCGCGCGGCATAACTCGAGAGATGCAGCGCAAAACGCTCGACACGCTCAAACGGATCAACGAGCATCACCTCGCTCTCACTGCAGACCCGGAGACCGCCACCCGCATCAACGCCTTCGAGATGGCTTATCGCATGCAGGAGAGCGCGCCGGAGCTGACGGATCTTTCCAAAGAGTCGAAAGAGACCCTGGAGATGTACGGCGCAGAGCCCGGCAAAGCCTCTTACGCCAATAATTGTTTACTTGCGCGCCGTCTCGTGGAGCGAGGCGTGCGCTTCGTGCAGCTTTTTCACGAAGCCTGGGACCATCACACCGAGGTCGTCAAAGGCGTCCGAGCACAGTGCAAGCTTACTGACAAGCCAACCGCCGCGCTAATCAAAGACCTCAAGCGACGCGGCTTGCTTGATGAGACGCTGGTCATATGGGGCGGAGAGTTTGGCCGCACACCAATGGTTGAGAGCAACCCGGATGCCGATCGCAAACTTGGGCGCGATCACCACAACAAAGCTTTTACGATGTGGCTGGCGGGCGGTGGCGTCAAACCCGGCGTAACGGTCGGCAAGACTGATGAGCTGGGCTTTAACGCAGTCGAGGACCGCGTGCACGTGCATGATCTCCATGCGACCATTCTGCATCTGTTGGGACTGGACCACACGAAGCTGACATACCGTTTTCAAGGCCGCGACTTCCGGCTGACCGACGTGCACGGCGATGTGGTAAGTAAGCTTCTGGCCTGATGCCGGGCAGTTTAGTTTTTAGCGCTTGATCATCCGCTTTTCGGCGGCCAGTGGAAATCAAAACTCACATTCTTTCCCCGTAGAACTTCAGAAATTTAGGGAGGCAGTTTATGCGAACAGTTTTGGGTGCTGTGAGTCTCTTAGTCTGCGTTGTTGCCGTCCTCGGGCAGACCAATAAGGGTGGTATCAGCGGAACGGTCACTGACACTGCGGGCGCAGTGATACCTGGAGCGACGGTGACGATCATTAACATCGGCACGAACCAGACTGTGAAGCTCACGACTTCGGAAGCCGGATCTTACTCCGCGCCGTCGCTTGATCCGGTCAGCTATCGAATCACCATCGAGGCGACAGGGTTCAAGAAGTCGGTGGTCGAAAGCGTGAAGGTCGATACAGCGACGACAGCAACCGTCGATGTTGTGCTTGAACCCGGCGCGGTTGAAAATCAGGTTACTGTGACGGCTTCAGACACGCCTTTGCTGAACAAAGACAGCAGCACACCTGGCCAGACGATCACCGAGCGCCAAATTGTCGAGATGCCGCTGAACAACCGGAGCGTGCTTGATTTGGTGCTCACTGTCCCGGGCGTAACCGGAGTCGCGGGCACTGAAGATCCCGAGCTGGATTCCGGGACGATCCCCGCCCCGGGGTTTAACGTCAACGTCAACGGCGGACGAGCAGGCAGCACGGCCATACTTGCAGACGGGGCCAATAACACCGGCGTCGGTCTGGGTCGCGCAACTGTCACGTTTTCACCGGACACGGTTCAGGAGTTCACTGTCCAGAGATCTAATTTCTCGGCTGAGTTCGGCCAGACCGGCGGCGGCGTTGTTAACATGACTACGAAATCGGGAGCTAATGATTTTCGCGGGACCCTCTACTGGTATCACCGCAACCCCGCGCTGAACGCCGCGCCGTTCACGATCAACACCACGAATCGGCCCCAGTCCAATCGCCGGCAGCATCAGTTCGGGCTGATTTACAGCGGTCCGGTAATCGTGCCAAAGCTCTATGATGGCCACAACAAGACTTTTTTCTTTGTCGCATTCGAGCCTCGGTACTACTTCGACGCGTCGCCATTCACCTCGCTGTTGCCCACAGATGCGATGCTTCGAGGCGACTTTCGCAATGTGGTCGGAGTGACTGGAGGCTACGCCCCACTTGATGTGGTCAACCGGTTCGGTTTGCAGGCACAGGTTCGCGACGCCACGCTGTACAACCAGTGGACGATCGTCGGGAACAATCAGTTTCAAAGGGGAACGCTGGCGGGGGGCCAGACTTTCCCAGTGTTCGCGAACAATGTCATACCGGCGAACATGCTGGACCCGCTCGCGCAGTCGCTGTTGAAGTATCTGCCGAAGGCCGGCGACTACTTCCTCTCAAACGGGAACCTGGCTAATTACGCAAGCACTAACTTCATCAAGAACCTGGAGCAGCGCCTGACCGTGAGGCTGGATCACCGAATCACCGATTTCAATCGGCTCGGCGGACGTTACACGCAGGTCCCGATTCGCGGCGACCGCGGACGCGGCGACTTCCACGTTGGCAGAGACGAGGTAAACACCGGTGGCACTGATTACAGTTGGTCCAAGCAAGTGCTGCTGACCGACACCCACACGTTTTCGCCGACTATGATTAACGAGTTGCGAGTGAATTACACCTATGGAAGGTTCACCCGCAACCTGCCGCCAATGTTCGATGCTCTGAATGGGCGGAATCTCTCGACTGAACTTGGGCTTCCGAGCATCACGCCCGGGGGATTGCCTGAATTCGCAACAGGTCCGGCATCCATCGGATTCACTCAATCTCAGCAGAACGAGAACGCCGAGCATAGCTACGAAATCGCGGACAACCTGTCGTGGGTGCGCGGCAAGCAGACGTGGAGGATGGGAGTCGATCTGCTCGAGCAGCGACTCAAGACGATCCCGTTGTTTGGCGCGTCGGGTGGCAGATATGAGTTCAACCGGAACCGAACGCTCAGCAACAGCAACGGAGCGGCCAGCGGCACTGGCGGAATCGAGTTCGCTCAATTTCTCCTGGGCGTGTACAACCAGACCACGTTGCGCGAGGTGCTGATTCCGTACTACTACCAGTGGAAGACCACGGCGTTTTACTTTCAGGATGATTGGAAGATCAAACCCAACCTGACTCTGAATTTGGGTCTGCGCTACTCGCTGCAATTGCCACGGACTGAGAAATATGACCATCAGGGAGCGTTCTTGCCTGAGCTGGCGAAAGAGTTCCCGTTGCCGCAGCCTGTTACGCTGCCTGACGGGCGCGTGATCAAGACCGCGCTTGTGCCGCCGTTCGCGTTTTCCGGACGAGGCGGAAGGTCGAGGTACATCTTCCCTGTCGAAAAGCTGAACTTCGAGCCTCGCTTCGGCTTCGCCTGGAGCCCGAAGCTGTTTGGTCTAAACCGCGAACGCGATCTGTTGGTCATCCGTGGTGGCTACGGTCTCGCGCACGCGCCGTTGACGGGCATGAATCGCAATCCGTCACCAGACTTCGCTGCCGGCACCACAACATTCGGCACGTTTGACAATCGCGTCGAGAATCCTGGGCTTGCCGCGCGCATCTGCTGCAACAGGCCGGTGCTGCATCCAGTCGCGCCTGACGCGTTTCTCAACATTCCCGCAGATGGCTTGTTGTATCTCGGAAGCATCAACCTCGTCGGCACGGCAACGGCGGTGTCTCCCAACGCCCACATTCCGTACGTTCAAAGTTGGAGTCTCGCGGTTTCCTATGAGGTGATGCGCAATACAGTGCTCGAAATAGCCTACACCGGCGCCAAGGGAACGCATCTGTTCCTTCCGCCGATCAACCTTAATCCCGTGCCGTTTGACGTCTCGGAGGCTTATTGGTCGCGCGGGCTCGACCCGTTAAACCCTAACGTGAATGATCCGCTGGGCCGCACAACTCCGACCGGAGCGTTGGTCAACTTCTCTCCGGCCTACCTCGGCGCGAAATATCTGGGGTTCGAAGGGCTGAACGTGTCGTTCGATGCGTCGGCCAACAGCATCTATCACGCCGGCACGATTAGCCTGCAGCGTCGATTCAATCGCGGGCTGACGTTCACGGCGAATTACACTTACGCCAAATCGATCGATGACTCATCGGATGCCGGAGATGTCAGATTCGTGAATCTTAACGTGCGTTCGCCGGGCCATGTCAATTTCGGCGCTCCACGATCTCAGGATCGTTCGGTGTCATTGTTTGACATCAAGCATGCATTCAGCTCGACGTTTCTGTATGACCTGCCGTTCGGTAAAGGACGCGCGATGTTGTCCAACGCGCCGCGAGCGGTTGAAAGCATTCTTGGAGGTTGGACGCTCAGCGGCGTTGGTCGAATTCAAGGCGGTCTGCCGTTGGTTACCGTGCTGCGTGACGACAACAGGCTGGGAGTGGAAGGAAATGTTCGCGCGATCCGTCCCGACATTGTCCCCGGCGTTCCACTCATCAACCCACGATGGAGCAGCAGTTGCCCCATCGGTCAGAATTGCGAACCGTATTTCAACCCGGCGGCTTTCATGCGGCCCATCAAGGGACAGCTCGGTAATGCTCCTCGCACATTAGATGGGGCGCGGGGGCCGACGCAACACTTCTTCGATCTGGCGATCCACAAGGATTTTCCGATCGGCAAGGATGGAAAGCGCCGCCTTCAGTTCCGAGTCGATGCCATCAATGTGCTGAACCACCCGATCTTCCGAATCGGACGGCTCGAAGACTCGGGAGAGATCTTTGCAGCTCCCAACGAGGCGTTGCTGACAAACGGCGAGTACGATGCATGGGCGGCATTCGCCGCCAGTCGTCCGGCAAGATCGACTCCGGCCGGCGCCGCATTGCTGACACAGATCAACAACATCCTGATCGCCAACCGGATTCCGAACACCCAATCGCTGCGGGCGGACTTCTTCCACGTGCCGCTTCCTGAGGGGTTCTTCTCGATGCCTGCGAATTCGTTCGACATCACTACGCTGAACGGGCTGCAGCTTTACCGGTTGCGTCAGTCATATACGCCGGATCGATGGGGATTTCTTGACGTTACGCCTGGGCGATCGGGCTATACTCCGAGGTTTATCCAGGTGGCGCTCAAGCTTTATTTCTAATCGGAACGGTAGGCCTGAAGATTTTTTTGGTCACTTCAAACAAAGACGTGCGGCCCCGCGTCTTTAGTTTTGACCGCTTTGCTCAATCACGCAGCGATCGTCCGGCGAAAGTGGCTCTTGCCGGCGAAGGCGTGAGGTGGAAGAAAAACAGGTCATCGACTCCTTTCTAAGTGACAGGACGGACGAGGCGTTTTGCGCTTTGTTTGAGGCCTTTTGTGTGCGCTTGCGCCGGTATTTCCTGCTTCGGGGACTCGACGCTGCGACGGCAGAGGATCTGACTCAGGACGTGTTCGTGAAGGTGCATCAGAGGGCCGGGGAATTGCGGGAGCCGGATCGGTTTCACGGTTGGTTATTCGCGATCGCGCGCAACGAGATGGTCAGCTACTGGCGGCGCGAGCAGCCGCGGCTCGAATGGGCGAATGTCGAAAACCCCGTTGTTGAGCCCGATGTGATATCGGGCATGCGATTGACGGATATGCTACGAACGCTCGAGCCGGCCGAGCGAGACTTGGTTGTGTTGCGCTTCGTTGAGGGATTGAGCTACGAAGAGCTGGCCGAGGCGCTCAAGCTTCCGTTAGGCACCATCAAATGGAGGATCTTCAACGTAAGGAAGAAGCTTGCAAGATCACTCGCTGCCTCGCCGGCGCAGCGGGCGCGAGAAATCATCAATTAGCTTCGATGTGACGAGTGACATGAAACACGGAATTTCGGAACTGGAATGGAACGATTATCTGGATGGGCCGGGGACAGTCGAGCTGCGCGATCGTATTGAAGCGCATATGATCGGCTGCCTCGAGTGCTGGCAGTTATACGAGCGTCTCTCCGACGCGACGCGCGAGCTGGTTGAGGCTTCGGAGGAGGCGCGTTCGGGACTCCCGCTTGAAGACCGTCGGATGCACGCAATGCTGCGAGGTATCTTTTCACGAATCAGATCCGGCCCGACGAAGTCTCACATAGAGGGACGTCTGAATCTGTTGGAAGGAGTGCTGACGCCTTTCTGCGGCAGCCAGGCGGCGCTGAGCGCGCTTCACGCGGCGGCCCAGAAATCTCCGGCTCGCTCGCTTGATCGAGTGACCCCGGACAATTGGGCGCCCTTCTTGGAAAACCTGTCCGCCATCGCCACTGCAATGTGCGGCGCAACGTTCGCGGGCCTGATCCGCGAGAGCGGACAGCTTTGAAGCGTTCGTTTTTCATTGGGCATTTTTCATTGTCCATTGAATGACAATGGAAAATGGTTCCGCTGCTATGCTTGCAAGATACATCACGCCCAGAATTGTAGCCGTCGGATTGTCAGGTGAGGTGCTCCTTCTG
The DNA here is from genome assembly GCA_035259295.1 of Blastocatellia bacterium. GTDB lineage: Bacteria > Acidobacteriota > Blastocatellia > UBA7656 > UBA7656 > Onstottus_A. The sequence continues at coordinate 7,409 of DATFWM010000671.1, forward strand.
TCAGCGCTGTATATGCCTTCCGCGTTTGGTTGGACGCCCCGATTTAGGGTCACCGAGGCCCTGGTCATGACGGTAGCCGGGATACTGGCGTTCGGCATTGCGTTGCTTTTGAGTCTGGAGGTTGCCGCCGAATTTAGGCAGGCCCGTTGGTCGTATCTAGCGTGGATGATGCTGGCTGCGAACGCGGCGATCTCGCTGGTGAAGCGCTCGGCGGGCAGTCCTCTCTTCGACTTCGTGACCGCAGGTTACCGCACGAGTCCACTGCGCGGTTTGTTGGATAACTTGCTCGTGGTGCCGGCAAACGTTTGCTTGCTGATCGGTCTGCTGGCGATGTGGTGGGGATATCACAAACTTGGCCTCGGCTTCAGAATCGAGTGGCGTGACCGCGGAGCGATGGCGGGAGTGGCGGCGCTGTTCTTGATGCTCCTGTTGTTTCGCGGCAGCTTGTCACAAGGGCAATCTCCTTATTTGATCAGCCGCGCCTTGCAACCGCTGGGGCTCACGTTGCTGGCGGTGATTTCGACGTTCGGGGTGGTGCTGCACCGCTACGCTGTGCGGATGGGCGATGGAAAGCTGGCGCTCGTCATGCGCTGGCTGATGTTTTATGTGTTGCTGCGCGGGGTGCTGGTGTTGGCGCGCAGTTTTTTGAGCCCGGGACGCCCGCTATTGCTCGACTCTCCTCCCGGCCTCGAGGATTGGGCATTCGATGTTTTATGGCAGGTGGTGCAATGGACCGCCGCGATGGCTGCTGCGTATTGCGCTCAGTTGCCGGTCAGTGCCGCGCAGCAGCTCAAGCAGTTGCGCGCTGCAAGGCCATCGGTTGTTCGCGCCCAACAGCCTGCGTGAGTTCTGAGTTCAAGCTTTAGCTTGAATTTGTGAGTTCGCCCTTTTAGGTTGCGCAAGCTAAAGCTTGAACTCTGAACATTGAACGTTACCCAGGATACGAGATTCATACTCTTGGAGGAATGATTTATGGGATCAAAAACAAACAAGGCCGCGCTGAGACTTATCGTAATCGTCATCTCTATAACGATGTCATTTCCGATTACGCTTTTAGCACAGGAGGCGCGCGGCACGATTAGCGGCCGAGTCACTGATGCCGCGAAAGCAGTTATTCACGATGCGTCATTGACCGTGACGAATGTCAAGATGGGCACTAGCGTTTCGGTGACGACTAATGACAACGGCCTATTCGTGGCGCCTTACCTGGTGCCTGGGACGTACCGCATCACTGTCGACTCTAAGGGATTCAAAAAGTATGTGCGCGAGAACGTCGAGCTGCGCATCGGCGAGACTCTCGATCTTTCAATAGTGCTCGAAACCGGCGGAGCTGAAGAGGCCATAACGGTAACTGCCGGCGTTCAGGGACTTGAGACTGCCAGCGCGTCAATGGGGCAAACGGTCGACGCTCAGCGAGTGGCGGATTTGCCGCTGGTGCACGGCGACCCCTACACGCTGATGGCTCTAGCCCCGGGCGCCTCTTTTGCTCGCGACCCCAGGCTTGACCGCCCGTTCGAGCCTACCCATATCGTAGGCTATTCAATCGACGGGACGCGTGCGAATCGGAGCGATCTGACAATCGATGGAATCCCGAGCACTGCTACCGCGAACGCCTTCGAGGTGATCGCGTCGTACGTCCCGCCCGCGGATGCCGTTCAGGAATTCAAGATACAGACTGCGACATTCGACGCGAGCTTCGGCAACACCGAAGGCGGAGTGACCAGCATCGGCATCAAATCGGGCACGAACGCGTTTCACGGCTCGGGCTACTGGTGGGAGGAGCCCGGAGGTATGTCTGCGAACGATTTCTTTGGCAACGCCAATGGTCAAGGCCGTCCCGATTCTTTCTCAAACCGCTGGGGCGGGTCATTTGGCGGGCCGGTTCGCATACCCAAGCTGTACGACGGACGCAACAAGACTTTCGTCTTTTGGGCTTATGAAGGAATCCGCGATGCGCGTCCGCGAAACAATGGGACCCCAACGACGGCAAGCGAAGCCATGCTGCGCGGCGATTTCTCGGAGTTGCTGAAGGCCGGCTCGCAGTATCAGATCTACAATCCATTCACAAGACGAGCGGTTGCCGGCGGACGATTTCAAGAGGATCCGTTTCCCAACAACATCATTGATCCCCGACTGATCAACCCGGTCGCCAAGGCGCTCATCGAGAAGTATTGGCCAAAGCCAACGTCGCCCGGGCTTGCGGCGGCCGATGGAACCGGCAATTTTCGGCAGCCAAATCTCCAAGAGAGGGCGAAGTACGCTACCAACACGATTCGCGTCGATCAGAACATCGGCTCTAAGCACAGGGTGTTTGGGCGCGCAAGCTGGTACGATCGAAGCAGCGACTACAACAATTACTTCGGCAACATCGCGACCGGCGAATTCTTCTTCTTCGTTTCGCGTCAGCTCGCGCTCGACGAGGTATGGAGCATAAACCCGACGACCGTGTTGAATGTAAGGTACGGTTACAATCGCTTCATCCGCGAGACGTCGACGAATCCCGGCAATCATGGGTTCGACCTCACTTCTGTGGGGTTTCCCGCCTCCTACAACAACGCGATACCGCCGGACAAGCGGCGCTTCCCTGCCATCGACATCAGCGGGTATCAAGGGACAAGACAAAACGGGGAGTACCGACCGAATGATCTTCACTCTTTCATTGGGACGCTAAACAAGGCGATCGGTGCGCACTCGGTGAAGACGGGAGTCGAGTTCCGGGCTTATCGCGAAACCGATGGATTCACGATCAATGATGTGACCGGGCGATTCAACTTCGACCCCACGTGGACGCGAGGACCCTTTGACAATTCGTCGACGGCGCCCAACAACCTGGGGCAGTCATTCGCAGCTTTCTTGTTGGGGCTGCCGAGTTCCTCCAACAGCTACGTTTCGCGTCTTTCGGACTACGCTGAGCAATCGACGACGTGGGGGTTCTATGTTCATGACGACTGGAGGATCAACCCGAAGCTTACGGTGAACCTCGGGCTTCGCTACGAGTTTGAAACGCCGCTGACTGAGCGGTACAACCGTAGCGTGAGTGGCTTCGATTACGGCTACGTCCAGCCGTTCCAGGCGGCGGCCCAAGCAGCGTTTGCTGCGTCTCAAGGCACTACTGCCAACGCAACGCCCGAAGTGACGCAACTGAACGTCACCGGCGGACTGCTGTTCGCAAGCAAGGAAGAGCGCGACTTGTACAAGACTCCCAAACATAACTTTGCGCCGCGGCTGGGAATCGCCTACCAGGTCAACGGCAAGACCGTCCTGCGAGCCGGGTACGGAATATTCTACGGGTTTCTGGGACAGCGCCGAGGCGATGTCGTTCAGAGTGGCTTCAGTCAGAACACACCGCTCATCCCAACCCTGGACAGCGGATTGCACTTCATCGGCACGCTATCGGATCCGTTCCCAAATGGAATCCAGGAGCCAGTCGGCTCGGCAGCAGGTCAGCAAACTTTCCTGGGCCAGAGTATAACCTTCTTCAACCTCAGGCCGCTCTCGCCTCGAATGCAACGCTTCGAGTTTAGTATTCAACGCGAATTGCCGGGTCGCTTCTTTGTTGAAGCTGCTTACGTCGGGAATCGCGGCTCGAACATCGAAATCAACCGCAACCTCAACGTTACGCCGCAGAAGTTTTTGAGCACTAGCCTCGTTTTCGACAGGGTGAGGCGCGATTACTTGACTGCAAACGTAACCAACCCCTTCAAAGGGCTGCTGCCTTCCGGCGCCGGCGGTAGCTTCACTGGAAACCTGATCGCGCGAGAGAGGCTGATGCGTCCGTTCCCGGAGTTCGATTCGGTGAATACGACAACCAACGACGGATACTCGTGGTACGACTCGATACAGCTTCGCCTATCGAGACGTTTCTCGAAGGGCTACACGGTGGAAGCGAGTTATACCTATTCGAAATTCATGCAGGCGACTGAGCTGCTGAATCAGGATGACTTGCGCCCGACCGAAGCGATCTCCGATCAGGACTATCCTCACCGGTTAAGCGTGAGCGCGATATACGAGCTGCCCTTCGGCACGGGACACCGGTTCCTTTTCGACACGAATCCTGTTGTCGCGAGAGTTGTTTCAGGATGGCAGGTGCAAGGCGTTTACGCTTATCAAAGCGGCGCGCCCCTGTCCTGGGGGAACATAATCTATAACGGAAACTTCAAGGACATCCCGCTCGGCAAGAAAACTGTCGGGGGCTGGTTCAACAACGCCGGCTTCGTGGCGCTGCGCGATGCCAGCAAGTCGGGCACGCCGGTGGTTACCGACTCGAGCGGACAGCCGGTGTGGGTTGATTTCAACGACCCGTGCAAGACCAATCCCGCCTGCGCCAAGCCCCTCGGAACGCCGACCGGATTCAACCGGGATTCGGCGTTTCAGCTTGACCATAACGTTCGAACCTTCCCGCTGAGATTTGATTTCCTGCGCGGTTCTCCCGGCAATAACGTAGATCTTTCATTGATCAAGAACACCAGGATCACCGAAACGACCAGGCTGCAGTTGAGGTTCGAGGCGACCAACGCCTTTAATCATCCGTTGTTCGCAGCGCCTAGCACGACGCCGACCGCGGCCACGTTTGGGCAGATCGTTTCATCGAACCAGGCGAACTACCCGCGTCGAATTCAGCTGGGCATCAAGTTCTTGTTCTAGACACCGGGAAGTTCACGCCATCAGCATCGGGAGTCTCGATCACGCTTCTGCGTTCGGGGCTCCCGCATCTCTGTGTTTTGAACATTTCAGGAGACTTGATGATCACACGTCGGTTCATTTTGGTCACGGCGTTCGCGCTCCTTGGCGCAACTCTGATGAAAGCCGGCGCGGTTCCGAATTCTGCTCAGCAGGACGGCGCCGAGACGGTCAATCCACAAGCGCCCTTGATTCCTAAGCGCAAGTTCGTGATCACAAGCTTCGGCGCTGTCGGTGATGGCAAGACTCTGAACACCGAATCGTTTAGGAAAACGATCGCCGCTTGCCGCGACGCTGGAGGCGGCGAGGTGATTGTCCCGGCAGGAACCTTTGTCACCGGACCGATCGAGCTCGCCAGCAATATGGCTCTCGTACTCGAGAAGGGCGCGACTATTCGCGGTTCGGAAGACTCCAAAGACTATGACAACCCAGGCGGCAAAGCGTTCAGCGAAGCGAAGACGGCGGTTCTTCCCTTGATCAGCGGCGCGAACCTGTCCAACGTCGAGATTCGCGGCGAAGGCGCAATTGATGGAACCGGCGCCAATTGGTGGAAACGCTTCCGCGCCGAGCGCGCAGCGGGCGTCCCCGCGCAAGGTCAACCGCGGCAGCCGGGTCAGCCGATGGAAACTCCTCGGCCCAAACTGGTGTGGCTGATAGGCTGCAACAGAGTTCGCGTACAGGGAGTGACACTGAAGAACTCGCCGCAGTTTCATCTCGTGCCGCAACGCTGCCGGGAAGTGCTGATTGAAGATGTAAGCATAATCGCCCCCGCCGATTCCCCTAACACCGATGCCATCGATCCGACCGGCAGCAGTAACGTGCTTATTCGACGTTGCTTCATCGACGTCGGCGACGACAACGTTTCGTTCAAGTCGAATCCGAAAGAAGGGCCAACCGAAAACGTGCTCGTCATCGATTGCACCTTCAAGCACGGTCACGGCGCGTCAGTCGGCAGTAACACCGGCGGCGGCATTCGCAACATCACCGTGCAGCGCTGCACGTTTGAAAATGCCGACAACGGTATTCGAATCAAATCAGCTCGCGACCGAGGCGGCGTGGTCGAGAACATCGTCTATCGCGACATCACTATGAAAAACGTCGGCGTTGCGATCACCATCAACTTGTTTTACTTTGACAAGGTTGGTCAGAAAGAGCGCGCGCTCAAACCGGTGACCGCAACGACGCCAGTGATTCGAGGCGTGCGCATAATCAACGTGAGCGTCGATGATGCCAAGACGGCGGGTGAGATCATCGGTTTGCCCGAAATGCCGGTTAGTGAAGTGCTTCTAGAAAACGTGCGCATCAAGGCGAAAACCGGAATGACTATTCAGGATGCCAAATCCGTAGAGCTCCGCGATGTGCAGATCGTTGCTGAGAAAGGCGAGCCGCTGGCCGTAGCGCACGCCAGCGTCAAAACGACTAAGAAACGCTAGTGTTTCGTAGTACCGCATTTATGCGGAAGTTCGTAGATTCGAGCGAGCGGCTGTCCTTACAAACTTCCGGATAAATGCGGTAATACGAACAGGGTAAAACCGGGGGAAAAACACCATGAAAGAAACAGCACGGCGGCAATTCTTGAAGCAGAGTTCACTAGCTACTCTGGTTGCTGCCTCCCGACTCACCACTTCAGAAGCGTTCTCGCAAAATCAAACCGCAGCGTCGCCGTCGCAGTATCGAGGCCCGCTAGCCGATTTCGACCTGAACGATAGACAGTTTGACAGCCTTCAGTTCTGTCTCTCGTCCTACAAGCAGTTCAAGCCGTCGATGAGCTTCTCTGCAAACGACGGCGCGTCGGCGCGTGCGTGGCAGAAGCAAGTGCGGAGCAAACTAGTCGAATTGCTTGGAGGCTTTCCTTCCAATCGAGTTGCCCTGCGCCCGCAAGTCTTAGAGAAGAAGGATATGGGCAGCTACACACGCGAGAAGACAATCTTTCAGAGCCGCGACAATCTGTCGGTCTTTGGCTACCTTCTACTTCCCAAGAATCGTGCCGGTTCGGTGCCTGCCGTCGTCTGTTTGCCGGGTCATGGTCGGGGAGTTGACGATGTGGTCCGCATCGCAGAGAAAGGCGAGCAGCGCGAAGGTAAGAGCAGCTACGAAAATGATTTTGCCATTAAAGTCGTTGAAAACGGCTATGCTGCGTTCGCCATCGAGCAGTTTGCTTTTGGTTGCAGGCGCGACGAGGCTGCGCGCAGGAAGAGCGCTTCGACTTCTTCGTGCCAGCCTGCCGCGGGCGCCGCTCTGCTGTTCGGTCAAACGATGATCGCCTGGCGGGTGTGGGATGTGATGAGGGCGATAGATTACCTCACGACGCGGCCCGAGATCGATCCGCGTCGCCTCGCCACGATGGGAATCTCCGGCGGTGGGACTGTCTCGTTCTTTTCCGGCGCGCTGGACGAGCGGATCAAGGTCGCGGTTGTCAGCGGCTATTTCAACACGTTCCGCGACAGCATCCTGAGCCTCTCACATTGCATTGATAACTACGTGCCTGGAATTCTCAATTTTGTCGAGATGTATGACATCGCAGGTTTGATTGCGCCGCGATGTCTATTTGCTGAATCCGGCACGCGCGATCCGATCTTTCCGATTGAGGCGAGCAGGACGGCGGTCAAGAAGGCCCAGCATATTTATGAAGTATTTGGTGTGCCTGAAAGAATAGGGCACGAAGTTTTTGAAGGCGAACACGAATTCCACGGCACAGGCGCTTTTGCATTTCTGAAGAAGTGGCTATGATCTGGAGCGCTGCGTAGAGCACGTAGTAACGAATTTATTCGTTTGTTACTTGCAGAACGAATAAATTCGTTACTACGTGTATGGAGCCTCTCTCCAAAGGAGGTCAAGGATGTTGCGCAGATCTCTCTTGCTAACTGCTTTGGTTATCCTTTCATCCGGGGTTTATCGGACAGTGCTCGCGCAGAACGCCAGGGAGATGCCGCGCGAATGGATCGACCCGGACACTGGCCATCGTGTCGTCCGCTTGTCCGATGAG
>DATFWM010000672.1:0-2268 GCA_035259295.1 Blastocatellia bacterium
GGGGTGGCTGAGCGCCGGATCGGCCGCCCCGGCTGCGACCAGTCGAGTAATTGTCGCGCGAAAGGAATACTGCGCGCGGCTCACGTGCTTAAATCCTCAAACGCGCATCGGCCTCGCGCCCATCCACGAATGGAACCACGACGACTTCGTGCTCGCCGGATAGCGCTATAGTCGGTCGCATCATGAAGCTGCACCGGCGCCGGTCGGTACGCCTTGGATGTGGACGCTCGCCTTCGGACAGCATCAAGATCGCTGGCCGACGCACGGCTACGAGCCGACGCACGAGGCCGTGATGGCGGCGTTCGCGAAGAGTTGGCGGCGGGAATAGGATGACCGAGGCGGGGCGGCGGGTGTTCTGGAACGGTGTAACTGCGGCGGCGTCGACATAGGAAGCGCGGCCAATGACGCTCAAGCAAGCTACTTTTGAAGAAATCGTTGAAAGCGAGCGAGAGCTCATTCTCACGGCGGACCAACGTTATGGAAAATACTATCTACATGCACGCGAGTGCGCCATTCTTCTGTCGCGATGCATCATCTCTGTTGATCCCGATCGTATGATGTTCGCCCGGTTCTTCTCTCTGATAAAGAAACAGGTGATGCTGGCGCTTCTATCAACTCTGAGGCTCCACAAGGTCCAAGCCTTGATGAACCTGCGTCAAGTTCTGGAGGCAGGCGCTGCGGCCGCCTTCGCGATCGCAAATCCAGAGCCGGAGCACTTTGCTAGAACTGATGCAAACGGTTTTATCGATGCATCACAAGATCTGACCGAGAAACGGTACAAGTGGCTCGCCAAACACTTTCCTGCGGGCTCCGAAGCTATCAAAAAGAAGAAGAATCTGATCAACGACTTTGCAGCGCATGCAAATGTCGTGGCGACGAACCAAACGTTTGAAGTGAATGAGGTTGGTAACGAGATCAGCGCGCCATTTTTTGACACAGAAGATGAGTACCACGTGAAGACCGATTTGTGGCAAACGGCTAGTATCTCGATTGAACTTATGGGCTTGCTGTACGAGGTAAACAAGACACAAAATGTATTGGAATTCATCCCGAATTTCGAACACCACCTCCGCCGAGTGTATGACGACAACAGCGCACTACTCATGGAGATGAAGTCAACCAAGCGTTACAAAGCTATCGAAAGAATGCAGAAAGCATCGAAATGACCGTTGCCAACATTGCGGCACAGGTGGCGCGCAGTAAGGGTAGGCTCGTGCTTGTGAGCAGAGGATAGCTGCACGCGATGCCATCGAGACACGCTAACGCGGGACTGCTGATACGGCGCGGTCTGTACGATAATCTTCACTCGTTTTCCGAGTTGGAGCAACGAATCAGCGCGCTCGGCGATGAAAATTCGAAGGTCGTCGGCGACGCATTCGAGGTCTTCGTCGAAGCCTACCTTGCGACGCACCAAAAGCTGCAAGCGGAGGCTGTCTGGCTAGTGGGGCAGGTGCCGCAAGGGATCCGCCAACAAATGAACCTGCCAAACGACGCCAAGGGTATCGACGGTATATTTCGGACGCGGACGGGCGTGCTCGTTCCCTATCAGGTTAAGTTCAGATCACAGCGCGCGTACCTCACGTACACGGAAATAGCGCCATTCCTAGGGCTGACAGAGAGAGCGACTGATCGCCTAGTCTTCACGAACTCGAACGAGCTTGCCGAAGACGTGAAGAACCGTGACGCGATGCGCACGGTTCGCGGAATCGATTTCGATGACCTGACAAAAGATGATCTTGCAGCAATCAGCGCTTGGCTGAGAGAGCAGCCAGTAGCGATCGCAAAGCTCGTTCCACGCGAATATCAGCTCGAAGCGCTTGCAAAGATCAGCGGCACGCTCGCGAAGTCAGATCGGGCCCATGTAGTCATGGCGTGCGCAACCGGCAAAACCTTTGTCGCGCTATGGGCAGCGGAAGAACTTAAGCCCAAGACGGCGCTTGTCCTGCTTCCCTCATTGACGTTGCTGCAACAGACTCTCGATGAGTGGAGCCGACACAACAATTGGGGCAACGACTTCACCTATCTGTGCGTCTGTTCCGATCCAACGGTGTCCGCGCGGGACGCAAACGACCCTGTCCGTTTAGACGCGACAGACCTGGAGTTTCGCGTCGATACCAACCCCGACGAGGTACGGCGTTTCATCGAAAGAGACACCCCTGGTGTCAAGGTCGTCTTCTCGACGTATCAGTCTTCCTGGGTCGTATCGCAGGGCGTGCGGGGACTCGCGCCGTTCGACGTAGCAATCTTTGACGAGGCTCATAAGACGAC
>DATFWM010000673.1:0-3221 GCA_035259295.1 Blastocatellia bacterium
TCTCAGTGCTGTGGTCGGTTTACGCTGGAGTGCTGGCGGCGGCTGGATTTATTCGCCGCACCGCGGGCGTGCGTTGGGCGGCGCTTGCTCTGTTTGGCCTGACCATAATCAAGGTCATGTTTGTCGATATCGCGGAGCTCAAGCAGTTCTACAGGATCATTGCCTTTCTCGTACTGGGAGTCTTGTTGTTGGCCGTGGCGTGGCGATATCAAAAGGCTTTTCACTTTAAGGAGTCACCGAAATGAAGCTTCGCAGCTTGATCGTTGGGGTCGCTGTAGTAGTATTCGCGGCCATGTTTTTGTCTGCATCGGCTCAGGAATCTCGGGGGCCGTGGCCTTTCTTTGTCGAGGTGACCCCTCGCGCGCGAGCTACCGGTCTCTATGACCTCGTCGTTCCGCTTGAGGTAATGGACAAGTCGCGCGAGGACCTCGCGGATCTCAGGCTGTACAGCCCTCAGGGCCGCGAGATTCCGTATGCGCTTCGCATTCGCAGCGACATTGATGACAAGCGCGATGTTGTCGCGCGCGTGTTCAATGAAGCGCGTGTCGGCTCGACCACCGAAATGTCTGTCGATCTCGGTGACAGCCCAGGCGAACACAACGAGGTGGAAATCGAAACGTCCGGATCAAACTTCCGTCGGCGCGTCGAAGTACAAGGAAGCGACTCGGCGAAAGATTGGCGAACGTTGAAGACTGGTGACGTGATATTCAGCTTCGAGGCTCAGAACAAGACAGTCGAATCCAAGCGGATCAGTTATCCGGCGAGCAGATTCCGGTATCTGCGTGTGAGAGTTTCTTCGGATGAGTTGACCGATAAGCAGGCTCCGGTCATCACGGAAGTGAAGGTGGCGATGGCGCGGCGCGAGAAGGGCGAGTTGACGACCTGGGCGGTGTCGGTGCCTGGGCATCAGCTGCTGCGCAATCAGGGTTCGCCGGCGTCCTCCTGGACCATCGATCTGGGCGCGCGCGTTCCCTGCGACAGGCTCGCGCTAGAGATTGACAATGAATCGTTCTCGCGTCCGTTTGAGATTGAATCAGTCGAAGACCCTCAAAATATGCGCTTCGTCGCGGCTGGAGAGTTGACGCGGCGGATCGGTGAGGAACGCAAGCCTCTGGTCGTCGCTTTTGAGAACGAGGTATATGCGCGAAAGCTCCGGCTCGTGATAACGGACTACAGCAATGAGTTGCTTTCAATCACCGCGATCAAAGCTGGCGCGCCGGCGCGGCAGATCGTCTTCGAGTTAAAGGAGTCAGAGGCGCAACCGCTCCGCCTTTATTTCGGCAACTCGAAAGCAATCGTGCCGCACTACGACTTCGAAAGAGAGCTGCCGACAAAGTTAGCCGCTCAGCCGGTCCGAAGTGAGGTTGGAAGCATCACCGAGAATCCCGACTTCAAACCGGAGCCACAACCGCTCACGGAGCGCATCCCGTGGCTGATATACGTTGTGCTTACCGTATCAAGTCTCGCGTTATTGATGATACTCGTGAGTCTTGCTCGCGTGGCAACCCGGGGCGGAGCGTCGGCACGAGAGTCCGATACTCAAACCAGCGATGGCTAGCCTTCAACCAAGAAGTCGTTGCGCCACCGTACTCGCCACTATTTTCGATGACGAACTATATTCTTCGCACCAGACCTTTTCCGCTACTTTCGGTATTGCGCACCAACAACAAGACAAGTGCCGTGGCGACAAGGGGGACGAGGCTCGCCACAATCAAGATGGGCTCGAACGAGTAGCGATCCGATACGTAGCCTATCAAGAAAGTGGAAATAATCGTGCCTATTCCCGCGCCCGTGCCGCTCATCCCGCTCACTGATGCGACGGACTCGCTGCTGTACAAGTCAGAAGGCAGCACTAACACCATCGTCGAGAATGCAGCGTAAGCAAATGTCGAAACGGCAAACAGCGCAGCAATCGCAAACAGACTTGATGTGAAGATGGTAGGGATCAGCAGCGTCATGCCAAGTCCGCAGACTACCACCACTGCCTTGCGCGCGCGACCTACAGACCAGCCGCGCCGTATCAGCCAGCTTGACATCCCGCCGCCGAAGAAGTTGCCGAGATCGGCAGCGATGAAAGGAACCCAGAACGCGATCAACCCTTCTTCGAGCTTAATTCCCTTCGCGACGAGATAGATCGCAAACCAGTCGGCAATGAAAAACCACACCGGATCAGTCAGCGAGCGGCCTATGATCACTCCCCACGTCTGCGGCAACTTTAATAACTCGAACCAGTGCGCGCGCCGCTGGGAAGGCTGGTCATGTTGATCGATGTCCGTTGACGCACGGTCTGCGCTATCGGCAGCACGTTGATCGCTGAGGATCATCTCTCGCTCTGACGAGCTGATGCACGGATGCTCGTCTGGCCGATAGTAGAGGAGTCGCCATACGACCAGCCAAAAGAATCCAAGCGTTCCGGTGATAATGAACGCCGGGCGCCATCCTCCGAATGTCTTATAGAGCCAGAAGACAAGCAGCGGAGCAATCGCGCCGCCGATCGAAGAGCCGCTGTCGAAGAGCGCTACGGCCCAGCCGCGCTCGCGTTTCGGGAACCACTCGGCTACGGCTTTCGTTGCGGCGGGCCAGTTGGCAGATTCCCCGAGTCCAAGCAAGAAACGAAATGCGGAAAAACTCCTTAGACCTGTAGCGAGCGAGGTCAGCATCGCGGCTATCGAATACCACGTCACGGTGATAGTCAGGCTGCGCCTCGTGCCAAAGCGATCGATCAATCGCCCTGATACGGTCTGCCCGAGAGCGTAAGCTATGCGAAAGGCAATAACGACCAGCGCGAAGTCTTCGTTGCTCCACCTGTAGTCGCGTTTGAGGTAAGGCGCAAGCACCGAGAGCGTCTGCCGATCGATGTAGTTGATTACAGTCGAAGCAAAAAGCAACCCGCCGATCCACCATCGCAACGCCGGGATGGGGCGCCGATTGACGGCAAACGCTGCTTTAGCGGTCGTCATATTCTTTGGCTTTGAGGGAATCAACAAGCGCAATCGGCAACAGCGAACCCTGGTACACCTCACAGAATAACGTGTCCAAATACCACCCACTGCCGTGGTGGGATTCCAGAACACTGGCCCGCCCGCTCACGTAGGTTGTAACTGAACGATCCACCCACTGCCGTGGGTGGGATTCCAGAACACTGGCCCGCCTGCCCGCGTAGGTTGTAACTGAACGATCCACCCACTGCCGTGGGTGGGATTCCAGAACACTGGCCCGCC
>DATFWM010000674.1:0-10774 GCA_035259295.1 Blastocatellia bacterium
GATCTTCTCCGCAAGCCAGCCGAAGAGCTCTTTGTCGAACCCCGGCCACGGCGATGAGAACCCGTTGTAAAGCTCGGAGGTCATGAAATTGCCGGGACCGTGATGGGTGTGAGTCGCGGCAAGGATCAGCGCGTCAGGCAAAAGAGGCACTCCGTTCTTCGCTGCGAGCCTTGCCACTTCCGCGCGCAGCCCGGCTGGAATGGCAAACAGATCGCAGGACACAAGAGCAAGGTTCCCGCGGTTTGCATCCTGAAAATAAAAGGCTCGCGTGTAGAGATGCGTCCAATAGCCGCGCGCCACCTTTCCAGCGATTGAATGTCCACCCATTGGATAGCCCGGCGGCGGAGTGATGTCGACCTTTGCGCGACCAACAACAAAACCCTGCAATTGTTGCGCGGTCGGGACAGTGTACTTCGGTACGTTAAGTTTCAGCGAGCAGCCCAATGGCAGCAATCCTTGGATAGCCAGTAAACAACCTGTCACGGAACGGATCATCGTCGTAACCTCGCTGGAAGCTTAAACTCACTCTCCGAACAAGTGTCTGCGCCAGTAAGTCGAAAGAAAAATGTTTTTCGGGTCGCGCGCGGCTCGTAATTTCATGAAGTCGTTCCAGCGCGCATACTGTGACTTCAAATACACGGCCCAATCCTGATAATCGTACTCCGGCAAGAACTTGCCCCAGTGCAGACGAAACGGAACGTCGTTGCCCCGAAACAGTTCCCAGAACTGGCTGTAGAAGCCCTCCCTCGCCGCCGGATTTCCTTCATTGTTGATGTACCAGAAGACATCCACTCGGAACACGTCGCCGCCGTAAGCCGGGCTCAGCCAGAAGCTGCTCTCTATGCCGGCGTAGAGCTCCGTGCTGTAATAACCCTGCGCGTCGTATCCTCCTTTGTCGAACAGCTCCTTCAACAACTGCATTGACTTCTGGGTGTGCTCGAGCGGAATCCATATCTCAGTGAACTCGGTCCCCATTAATATGTCGTCGGCGTTGTCATCCATCGGAAGGCTGCGCCACATGTAATCCATGAAAAGCTGTGCCTTCCCGTTCTTCGTCAGCGGCTGAAGGATGTCCACGACTGCCGGATACAGCAGTCGAAGGACCGGCGGGAAGACGCTGAAAAACAGCACGAGCGGGAGCGATATGATCCACAGCGGGATCGTGACCAACCAGGAAAAAATCCACGACGCGGGTTTGATCAGCGTCGTCTCCCAGTACTTGTAAATATTCCTCCTGAATTGACCGAAGTCCTTTTGCAGCTTCCACCACACTTTGAAGAAACCTCGATTGCCGAGGAGGGTGAAAAGCAGGGCGCCGCCCAGTTCTTCAAGTTCCGTAAAGAACGTCGTATCCGCAAACTCCTCGTACGGCGCCGAATCAAACACCGGTAACGGCGCACCGCGCACCGCCTCCCAGATCACAACTCGCTCGACCTTGTTCTGCGGCCACCATAAGATTCTTGTGTAAGGAGTCTTCTCGAGGAACTCGCGCATGCTCGGCTTATCGGTTATTCCCGGTCCAAACAGATCAATCGGACACTTGTCATCCTCGGTCGGCGTCGTGATCTGCTGACCATAGATGTAAAAGTTTTTCGTCAGCTTGAACCGTACCCTGCTTATGATCCCGAGCAAGCCGAGTGAGACGCCAAGCGCATTGAAAAGGTCAGCGTCTCTGTCTTTTTTGATCCATTCGGCGTGTCCCTCCCCATCGATCACGCGAAACGCAAGCAGATTGTCTTCGAGCTTGTACATCAACGTACCGCCTGAAGAGCCGGTCGAGAGAAACCCGGCCACCGTCTGATGAGTTATTCCCCCGAGGTCTTCCAGTGCCCAGCCTTCCTTGAACGCCTGATAGAGCAGGCTGTTTTCCAACGTCGACGTATGCGTCGGGTCCTCCGGGTCGTAGCCCAGATGAATGCCTGCCTCGACTTCGATGATCCCGTTCGCCTTATCAAGCCATTCGAGTTTGTAGTACTGATCGAGCATTATGTTGATGTTCGGACCTTGCGGCGGGTTCTGTTCGGAAACCTTATTGGGCACTTTCTTGTCGCCCGCGCCCGGATCGGTGTAGATCGCCCACGCCGTTGAGTGCGAGGCGCCGCGGCATCGAACCTGCAGCCCTTCGGCGTAAGCCTTCTTCACCAGCGCGATGACTTGCTCTTCGTTGGTTGGGTGATAGAACCCGTCAGTTCCGATTGCGATTGTGTTGATAGCGGGGCCGGCGGCGCTCATAAAATTTCTCTGGTTCTTGGACCTTGTCATTCCGAGTAACCGGTGATAAGTCGTTGAACCACGAACACACCCAGCGCCGCTCCTCCAAGCAGGATCAGCGCGATCGACACAAGCGCCAGGGTCTCCCAGTGCGGCGCGAGCCTTTGGAAACTGCTGAACAGCGTGTTGACTTCAAAAGCAAAGAACACAAAGTTAAAGACCGAAGCGAACGTCAACAGCGAGATGTATGAACGCGCGGTCTTCGAAGAAAAGCGCTTCAGTCCATACCACGCGATGAACAGGTTGAACAGCACGATCGGCACTTCGAAGAGATGGAAGGTGAGCACGCATCCGAGCACCGACCCGCCATTGTCACAAGTAGTCCAGGGCTTGCCGATGGTGAAAGGCACGTGCGCCCAGGCGATGCCGTAGATCGCCGCGCCGATTGTGATGTACGAATAGATTTTGACCCAAGGGGCGGCGGCGGGCGTGTAAGAAGGCTTAGCCGAGACCATCTTGATTGCCTCCGTTCTTGACCAGTGCCCGGTCGGTTTGCACCTTCCTACCGCACTCGGAACTTGCTTCACGCTCAACGCTGGCTGGTAGTTATGAGCAGTCTCCAACTCTCAATCGGCGTTCCCTTCGTGTTCAGCCGCGAAGTCAAGTAGAAAAACCTCTGAGTTCCCGGCGCGTTTGGAGCTTGCTGGAAGCGCTGAATCAGGTAATAAGGCGGTATCGACTGATAATACAACGTCGCTTTCACCGTCAGCTTCGACAGGTCGATTCCCTTCGGCAACTCCGCGAGCGGGATTGCGTACCGGACGCCGCTCGTTCCGCTGCCGTTCAGATAAGTTGGGTCTTTCGCCGCGTCGCCTTCGGGGAAGGTCGAATGCAGAAACTCTCCGTTGAACGATTTCGGAGCGGGACCCTCGCGCGTCCAGCCCTTCGGCAGCAAACGGTTGTCCTTTGGTATCTCGTCCCGGCGGATGAAGCTCGTCGTGTAATCCCCGTTCGAGTCTTTAACCAGCTCTTCGTAGATTTGCACTTGTTTAGACGACGTGATCGGATGGTCCTTGCCGTAAAAGTGCGGTTGCGCTGGACCCTTCTTGTTGCTGTTTGTCCCGACGTACTCGCTCTCCAGAATGTTGCCGTCCTTATCGACGATGAACCCGGCTTCATTAGTTCGACCTGAAGACCAGACGATCTTTGGCTGGCGAGTCGTCGGATCGATGCTGCTGTTGTCGAGCACGTCGAATTCGATGAACGCCCGGCGGAACCCGACTCCACTCGGAAACCGATGCCCGGTGTTGTTGGTCACCGTAACATCGGCCACCAGCTTTTGAGCTTCGATTACAGGTTGCGAGACATTGATCGTCGCGGTTTCGTACTGCGCCGCTTGAACGAAATTCGCTATCGCGTTCGGCAAGTCGTTGTTTAGCGTGCTCATGTAATCGCTCTTGCGCACGCCAAGAATGTCGTTCGAGTAGTTGGGCGGCTTGCTCGTGTCGGGCGTCATGAACTGGTTGAACATCTCAAGAAGAAAGATGTTCAGGCCTTGCAACTGATGCCGCACGAATCCCTTGTCGCGGAAGCGCGCGCGAATCTGATCGAAGGGCGCGCTGTGCTCCGCTGCCGGATAGGTGTCGTCCTGCACGTCGGCGAACGCTGTTTGAATTTGCTTCACGTTGACTTTGTTTTGCGCGTTCGCGTAGCTCGTCGCCATATGACAATCCTGGCACGACTTCGCATTCGGTCCCGGCTTGAAGTCGGTTTGATACTGACTATTCAGCCATTCGAGATAAGTAATCTGCTCGAGCGAATGGCCGAAGGGTTTCTGGTCCATCACCGGCAGGTTGATCGTGTGACAATTACCGCACAAGCGCGAGTCTTTGACATAGTCGTTGAACTTCGGATCGATCGCGAGCGACTCCTTCATCGGATGCGGAGAAACCGTATTGGCTTCCGTTGGCGGCGGCGAGACACTGTTGTCCTCGAATGGCCCGAAGATCTCGTCCGCCTTTCCGGTTGTAAACTGGCCAGTGATGTTGTGATCCAAGAACCATGAAAGGGGGTCCTGGCCGGGGGGCGTGTGGTCACGAACAATGTGATGACAGGCCGCGCAGCTCACGCCGTCACGAGCGAGGGCACCGTACTTGAAGTCCTTGCTTGCGAGGTCAGTGTTGTAGACGAAATCGAGTTTGAAGTTGGGCTCGGGGTTCTTGTTAACCGGCGAAGCGGGGTCATAACCATGATCGCCATCGAGCTGACGCTTGCCCATCACCCCGTGACACCGAAAGCACGTGTTGACGACGGCTTGTTGATCAGCCGGTCTGTCCTTCAAGTAAGCCAACTCGCTATCGAGTTGCGAATAGAAAATGGGATCGCGTCCGGCGAGTCCCATCGGCGACCAGCGCCATTCACCATACGGCGAAACGTTGACCGGGTTCTTCGAATCGCCTTCAAGGATCATCACGTACTTCGAGCCAAACCAGGCATTGCCGCTGTGACAGGACATGCACGAATCTGAGGTTATGAATTCTTCGGCGCCCGCGTGGCCGGCAACGACGTGATCATAAGTCTCCGGAGGAATTGCCAGTGGTGTTGACGTGTCGGCTGCCGAGTCTTTGAACCACTTGAGAAATTCGTTTTTTGCGGGAGAGGCTGCCGACAGCTTCGCTAGCTTGAGGTGTTCCTGATGATCGGGAGAGATATGAGCCAGTACCTTCGGATCATCCGCCGACGACGGGGAAGTCCTCCACGAGTTGTCGATGAAGAAGCTAAGCGGATTCCCTGGAAAGCCTTTGATGTTGTTTAATGACGCAAACGTAAATTCCTTTTCTGACGATGCGTGGCAATGCAGACACGTGAGACCGAAGCCTTCGTTCAGCACGTTGTAGGGCGGCTTGAAGCTGTCGCTCGGCTTTGGCATCGGCGGATTGCTAGTCCACAATCCTCCCCAGAACCAGCCATCCTTCGATGCCTTCGAATCTTTGATCATCACCGTCCAGGACGCGGGCTTGAGCGGTTGGCCTTCGTAGCGAGCGGCGGGACCGGGCGCATACATCTCTTTAACGATCATCGCGCCGTCCGGTATCGCGTCAATGCGTCCATTGATGAGCCACTTCATTATCGCGGGCGAATAGTAGACCCGCACTGCGGGATGAGTGCCGAGATAAGTAGCGTCGACGAAAGGGCCAGTGTCACGCACGCCCTTATCGACGCACCAACCGAGCTTGACGTATTCGGTATTCTGGAGAAACGCGAGAAGCTTGTCGTGATAATCGTCCGGCGTTAAAGAGCTTGGCAGCGGCAACTTGCTCTCCTTCGCGTTCGGGCATTGCGAGATGCCGCTCTCGCCCTGAGCGGCGGAGGTGCCCTGGCCTTTTGAGAAGCTGGAACTGAGGACGCAAACTACAGCGAACAGAAAGCAAGCGACTACCGCGAGTCTTACGACGCTGCACATGTTATTCTCCTTCTCGGCCTGTACGGGTATCTTTGCTACTTAAAAGCGGCGCGATTATATACGTAATGTAGTCAACGTTCAAGGGCTGTGTCTCCCAAAGCAAAAGGCCACTTTCGCCTTGACATCCGGCGGATAGTTGTATATGGTTTATATAACTTTTGTATATTTGCTTCGAGAGGACTGATGACAAAAACTAAGGTGAGGACGTACTCAGCGACCGACCGTGATATTGCAATGCTCGAAGCGGTTGCGGGCTATCACGGAATGAACAAAAGCGCGACGATCACGAGTCTCGTCCGCAAGGAATTCTGGAGAGTTTTTCCCGCGGGAACCGCGCGCGTAAAGCCGGACCGCGGAGCAAAGGTGGATGAAAAATGAGCACTCAACTGGTTGGCTTGAGCACGGCGGCTGCGCCCGCGATTGAAGCAAGTCGCGCCGCGTTGGTGGACGAAATCCGAGAACTCGCGAGCGAGCGCAATGCGATCATCCTCGCTCACAACTATCAACTGCCGGACGTTCAGGACGTGGCCGATTTCACCGGCGACAGTCTCGGTCTGGCATTGGAAGCGCAGAAGACGAATGCCCGACTGATAATCTTTTGCGGCGTGCACTTCATGGCCGAGTCGGCGAAGATAATGAACCCCGACAAAAAAGTTCTGCTCCCAAACCTGTCCGCCGGATGCTCGCTTGCGGATTCGATCACTCCGGAAAGCCTGGACGAGTGGAAGCGGCGCTATCCCGGCTATGTCGTTGTCACCTACGTCAATTCAACGGCTGAGGTTAAAGCAATGAGCGACATCTGCTGCACCTCCGCCAACGCGGTGTCGGTGATTCGAAGCTTGAAGGAGGACAAAGTCCTCTTCACCCCCGATCGCAACCTCGGCAACTGGATAAAGAAGCAAGTCCCCGAAAAGGAAATTGCCGTTTACGACGGCTGTTGTCCAACTCACGACGTGTTGCGCGGCGCGAACGTCGCAAGAACGCGGTCGGAATTTCCGGATGCCGTCGTAATAGCGCACCCCGAATGCCGCGAGGACATCATAGCAATGGCTGATGAGGTCTGCTCGACCGCAGCCATGATCGGACGCATTGCGAAACACCCGGAAGCCAAGACTTTCATCGTTGCCACGGAAAGCGGGATCATCCATCAGATGAAAAAGCTGTACCCGGACCGCGAGTTCGTAATGGCCGACGGTTGCATAGGCTGCCGGCTGCATTGTCCCTACATGAAGATGATTGACCTGACTGCCGTTAAGCGAGCGCTTGTTGAAGACAAGTTCGAGATAACTGTCGAACCCGACGTTATGGAAGGCGCTCGCCGCGTGCTGGAGCGAATGCTTGCCGTGCCGCGCGACAATTAGTCATTGCATTTGCGTCAGCAGCCATTTTTCACAATAATTCAAACTTCTGTGGCCTAAAGCGGGTCTAAAGTTTGGAAACCCGTGTGAGTGGTGCTGATATGAAAAAGGTCTTGTGGATTTCTTTGTGGCTAACGATCAGCCTCTCAGTCGCAGTTGTTGGCGTTGCAGCACAGTTCAAGGCTGGGCGCGTCGCCAATAAACCTCCCAAACCTCCAAAGGTTGAAGCCAAAGCTCGGCCTAACAACCATCCTCAGGGCGCTCAGGGTAAGGTCAATCAGCCGCAGCCTGATCGGCAGCTTCGCAACAAGCAGCTAAATCCGCAACAGTTAAAGAGGCAGGAACTGCAGCGGCGCTTGATGCAAGCCGTGGGGCTCACGCCCGAGCAGCGATTCCGCATGCAGGAGATTCGACGCAGTCACGAAGACGAAGTTATCGCCGCCGGACGTCGCGTGCGACAAGCGCGGCAGGCCCTGGATCGCGCGATCATGAGCGAGCCTTATAACGAGGCCGAGGTTAACACAGCCATCGAAGCGTTGGCGGGCGCGCAGGCTGATAAGGCCAGGATTGACGCGCGAGTTCGCGCCCAAGTTCGCGCTGTACTGACTCCAGACCAGATTCGGCGCTTCAATCAGCTCCAACGCGAGATGCGCCGCGAGATGCAGGAGCAGCAGAACAATCAGGAGAACGAGACTGGCTCCAAGCCGCCCAACCAGGAAGTGTCCGAACAGGTTGACCTGCTGTTGCTGCTTGGGTTCGGCGGGCCATTCTGAGCCAAATCCGCCGTAGAATTTGCCTGAGCGCTGGACAGTACGGAATCGCCGCCTCTACAATTCACACTCAAGCTTTCACGCGATAAAATCTTGGAGGATTTGATGGAAGAGACAGAAACTACTTATCAGGCCGTCGAAAAGGACGGCGTTGTCACCGCGATCTGGGAAATGCAGGGCAGAAAACATATACGGACTATTGATCCGCGAAGCGAAGAAGGACACCGCATTCTGGGCAGCTACACAATGGACGAGGGAGGTGACCTCGCGACTGAGCAAGCTCAAGCCGCGCAACAAGGGGAGACGCAGCAGTGACGCGCGGGCTCCATCAAGCGAAGTCAATCTCGCGCGATTCTGATATCAGTCCTGACTCGCGCGCAAATTCATAGTACAGGGTGAGCCCTTTCAAGCAAGCCTGATCAAGATCGTAGGTGATGCTCTCGGTCAGGTATCTGAGCAAGTCGTCCCGCGGCAACCCGAGACGCTTGCCATAGCCTTCTGCCAGCTCGGCCGCATGCGCAAGGCCCTCTCGTTTTGCCGCCTCGAAATCAATCCTTGTTTCATCGGTGGCGTCGCGACCGGGCCACGTGCCCGAGTCGGCTCGAATCCCCCAAAACGCGAACACGAATGGCAATCCTGTGTGCCGTCGCCATTCTTCGGCCAGATCGTAGACGTGAAGCGCCGATCGATCTATCAGCATCGCGGGATCGCCGATGATCAGCGCGGCATCGTTTGACTCGAGCATCTCTTCAAGCTCTGGCGAGGCGGGCTCGTACGAAGCGCCGACGTCATAGAATCGCTCGAGGATTATTTGAATAAGCGCAGCCGACGTGCGCGACGAGACATCGAGCGCCACAGATCGTATTCGGTCGATGGGCACTCGCGATGCCAGCAGAACGCTTCTCACGCTGCCCTTCGAAGCTACACAAGCGCCGCGAGCGACCTTAAGTTTCGGAATACGTTGATACTCGATCACCGGGATCAACGCGGCATCCGCGCGTCCTTCCGCCAACAACTCTGCACAACGAGCCGGCGCCGCATCCGAGAGGAATGTACAACGGTCCTTCTGCTCACCCGCGATGAAGCTATAACAAAGAGGCGCCGCGTTGAGGTAGCTTGAGGCTGCGATGTGGGGTTTAGTCATTGGTCCTTTGTCATTGGTCATTGATTATTCGTCATTTGTCGCTCGTCACGCAACGGGATAAGCCTCCGATAATCGCGCAACGTCTTGAAGGCGGCTGCTGACAAAGGACAAATGACCAGTGACAAGTGACCGTTCGCTTTTTCAACAAAGTCTGTGGAAAACCCTGTTGAAAAGTCCCCTCTCTAGAGCGCAAACTTTTGAAATCCGCGGACTTTCAGCGCTTTGCACATATTTTGTTCAAACTTGTTACATGCCCTCAAGTCCAATTATTTGTCCAGTTGCGACTCATGCTGTCAATTCTCTAGGGTTTCTTAAGGTTTGCGTTAAGCTGAAATCTGGAATTGCTGAAAACCTGTGCAAAACTTAGCGGGACTGCCCAGAAAAACAGGCTTTTTCGAAGCCGGCTAATCAAAATCCTCCTCGAGTCTTTGACTGACTCGCTCGCGGAATTCATAAGCTCCCTTCAGAACCTTTCGTGGCTTCGAGCCTTCAGCCGGTCCAATGAATCCTTGACGTTCCATCATATCCAGAATCTTGGCGGCGCGTCCGTAGCCGATCGACAGCCTTCGCTGCAAGACTGATGTGGATGCTCGCCCCATATCGGTAACGATTGCGAGCGCTTCGTCGAACAACTCGTCCTGCTCGCCCTCGAACTCCTCTGCCTCCATCGTCTCTTGTTCGCTCATGACGACTTCGTCATTGTAGTCAGGCTCGGCTTGCTTTCGTATGAAATCGGTGATCCGTTTGATCTCCGCTTCGCTGGCGAACGATCCGTGCACGCGGACCAATCGCGATGAAGCGGGCGGCAAGAACAACATGTCGCCTTGCCCCAGCAGCGCCTCCGCACCGTTTGAATCGATAATCGTGCGCGAGTCGACTTTCGACGACACGCGGAAGGCCATTCGACATGGAATGTTCGCTTTTATCACGCCGGTTATGATGTCAACCGAGGGCCGCTGCGTGGCGAGCACAAGATGTATGCCAACGGCGCGAGCCATCTGTGCGAGCCTGGCAATAGACGTCTCGACCTCGCTGCGGGCAATCATCATCAGGTCCGCAAGCTCGTCGATCGCGATGATGATGTAAGGCAGTGGCTTCAACTCCTCGTTTGGATCATCAAACAGCGTAGGGCTGGTCATCTCGCGCATCTGGCGATTGTACTGCTCGATGTTTCGCACACCCAACGTCGCAAGCTGGCGGTATCGCGCTTCCATCTCGTTCACCGCCCACTTCAGTGCGTTCGCAGCGCGTTTCGGATCGGTGACGATGGGCGTCAGCAGGTGCGGAATGCCCTCGTAAAGCCCAAGCTCGACTCGCTTCGGGTCGACCATTATGAACTTCACTTCTTCTGGTGAGGCTTTGTAAAGGACCGAACAGATAATCGCATTGAGCGTTACCGACTTGCCCGCGCCCGTCGCGCCCGCTATCAATAAGTGCGGCATCTTCGACAGATCGGCGATGTACTCTTCGCCGTTGATGGTCTTGCCCAGCGCAATCGTCAACTTGGACGTCGATTGCTGAAACCTCGCCGACTCGATCACATCGCGAAGGCCTATCTTCTCTCGCTGCGCGTTGGGCGCTTCGATGCCAACGGTTGACTTGCCCGGTATTCGATCGATGCGAATCGATTCGGCTTTCAGCGCGAGGCAAAGGTCATCGGCGAGTCCGACCACGCGACTGTACTTGACTCCCGGGTCTGGCTTGAACTCGAACGTGGTGACGACCGGGCCTGGGTTAATGCGGTGAATGTGGCCGGTAACGGTGAACTCTTTGCACTTCTCGGCGAGTATCGTAGCGCGGTCTCGAAGCTCTTCTTCGGCTTGTTCAT
>DATFWM010000675.1:0-2521 GCA_035259295.1 Blastocatellia bacterium
CGAGGACCGCAAGGGATTGATGATCGCCAGCCCGGCGAAATCTTTCTCGTTGTGTGTGACGACAACACAATCGTTCGCCTGAGCGACCGCGGCCACAATCATATCCAGGGGACTTCGGGGCCGTCGCGCGGCCGTTCCCTCAGCCATGAGCCGGGCCCAAAAGAGTGCTGCCTTCCCGTCAAACGGCAGCACCCGTCCAGCGAATAGCGCTGGTGGGCCGTCGGGGCCGGCGAACCATGCCTCTAACTCTCGGCGCTTCCGTCCGTTCGGTTTCTCGAGTATTCCGCGCCTAATCTCGCCAATCGTCAGGGCTGATATGAATAGATCCTTGTTGGCTCGCTCGGCCATCCAGCTGACGAGCGTCTCTGACGGGGTAGCCTTAGTGATGTTGCTGATAATGTTGGTATCGAGGAGATAGCGCGTCACAGATCAACTTTACGACTGCGAGCCACCCCGCGGGTAAGTTGCAGTTCCGCACCCACCAGGGGTGAGCGGCGAAGCGCAGCGAGAATGCCACCCTTTTCCGCGATCGTCGTCGTCGTGTCCCTCACGGCCGCACGAATCTTCGCGGCTTCCTTGTCATCTTCGGCCAGGCGCTTGGCGATCGAACGAATCAAGTCGCGATCGGCTTCCGGGGCCAGAACCTCAAAGCGAGCGAGGCCACGCTGCTTGAGGCGCCTGCGATAGTTCCTCAGCGCTCTCTTTTGTGAAGTGTCAGACATTAATCGAGATTGTTGTATCCAGTAATATTACCGGTGATATAAATAAGTGTTCAAGCCCACCAAAAGCAGCCGGATTGAACTGCCGGGATCACACAAGGCTCGGGTAATTCTCTCCTTTGCCTGTAGACAAGCCGTCGCGTCGCACATTCAGGCGCGATATTCTTGATTATTCCGATGGCCGATCGAATTCACATCACCACCGCGATCACGTACAGCAACGCGGCACCGCACGTGGGGCATTCGCTCGAGTACCTGGCGACTGACACCTTTGTTCGTTTCCAGAGACGGAAGCTCGGCGCGGGCAATGTCACATTCGTCACCGGCACCGATGAGCACGGGGACAAGAACTATCGAGCGGCGATAGCTGACGGGCTGGCGCCGAAGCCGTTCGCGGACAAGATCAGCGCGATCTTCCGGAAGGTCCACGCCGGCCTCAACATCAGTTACGACTTCTTTGTTCGCACGACCGACCCGGTCCATGAGCAATTCGTTCAGAAGATGCTCCAGCGGGCCTACGACAAGGACGAAATCTATTATCGCGACTACGAAGGCCTTTACTGTGTTGGATGCGAGCGTTTCTACACCGAAAAGGAACTGCTGCCCGGCAATACCTGTCCGACGCACAATCGTCCGGTCGAGTTGATCAAGGAGGGCAACTACTTCCTTCGGCTCGAGAAATATCGCGAGCGCATTCGCGATCACATCGCGAACAACGCCGAGTTCATCCGGCCGGATCGCTTCCGCAATGAAGCGCTCAACATGCTGGCCGAACCGATCGAGGATCTATGCATCTCGCGGCCGAAGGCGCGCCTCGATTGGGGTATCGAGTTGCCGTTCGACACCAACTACGTGACCTACGTATGGTACGACGCGTTCTGGGCCTACGTGAGCGAGCTGCCCGACACCAGCGACGCCGCACTGTCGGCGATTCTTCCCGTCACCGAGCATTTTATAGGCAAGGACATTCTTAAGACCCACGCGATCTATTGGCCGGCAATGCTGATAGTTGCGGGACTTCCGCTGTATCGTCATCTGAATGTTCACGGATGGTTGAACTACGGTGGCGAGCGATTCTCGAAGAGCTCCGGCAACATCGCCGACCCGCTCGATTACGAAAGAGAGTACGGTCCCGACGTTCTGCGCTACTTCGTGTTGCGCAATATGGTGTATGGGCTTGACGGTGACTTCTCTGACGAGCGTCTGATCGAGCGCTACAACGCCGACCTTGCAAATGACCTCGGCAATTTGTTCAGCCGCGTGCTCTCGATGGCGCAGCGATACTTCGGAGGCGAAATCACGGCGCTCCCCGCGGCCAACTCGGTGGCCGAAGACCGCGCCCTGGCTGACCTGCATACTGTGATACGCGAGCGGGTGGCCGCCCACGTCGAAGCGCTCGAGTTCAACCGGGCGCTCGAAGTTATCTGGCAGGCGCTGGATGCCGCGAACAAGTATGTAGTCGCGACTTCGCCCTTCACCCTGGCGAAGGATCCCGCGAAGCTGCCGAGAGTTGCGGAAGTGATCGCGAATCTGCTCGAGGGCCTGCGCGTGATCGGCTACGAGCTGGAACCGTTCATGCCGACCGCGTCGCGGCGGATGCTCGATCTTCTCTCCGCCGACGAGGGTCTTGCGAGCGCGCCATTTGGCCAGGGCTTCAAAATCGGCCATCGCGTGAAACCTCCGGTGCCCCTGTTTCCGCGCATCGAAAAACCGCACGCGTGACCGACCGCCGCTCGCCCGTCCTCGTTTTCAAATCGCGCTGGCGTCCAATGCGACGACTTGGTCGCAGTTTGCTTGCATAA
>DATFWM010000676.1:0-4085 GCA_035259295.1 Blastocatellia bacterium
CGGGCCCGTTGCCTGAGACCGACAACGGGCCACCCGGCGTATCGATGCAAAGAATTATCAAAGTAACCTCACTGACCGGATTGCTGATCCTGCTCTGGTCTGCGCTTTTCGCACCCACATTTCGATTGCCATTTTTTTGGGACGACTATCATTTGATCCGCTCCTATACCGGGCCGGAGATTCGATCTGCGTTCCATGCAGTACCCGATCCCGACCAAATCGAGACCCCGGGTCTGCGGCCGTGCAGCATCCTTCTCTACAACTTCCAGGGCTCGAAGTTCGGCGAAAACATATTCGCCCATCATGTCTTCATGGTTGTCCTGATGGGAATATTCATGATCGCGGCCGGCATGTTGTTGCTCGAGGTCGGACTCCACTTTTACCAGCTCGCCATCGTCCTCGCCTTGTTTGTCTGTTCTCGAATTTTCGCCTCTTTGGTTCTCTGGATAAGTCTTAGCCACCTGCTCCTTGCTTACATTTTTATCGTTCTAACTGCGTACTTCTTTGTTCTTTGGACGAAGAAAGGCCGCTGGTCCTGGTTCCTTCTTATGTTGGTGGCCGGCACTCTGGCCACCTTTACGCGTGAAGAAACCTATACACTTCCGATAGTTCTGGTAATCCTTTGGCTAATCTCTTTCTTTGATCGTGATCAGTGGCCCGGCGTGGCGATGGCCGCGTTGAGCCTGTGCGCAATCGTCTTATTTCATTACGTGTTGTGGCATATCCTGGTTCCCAATGCGCTCTCACCCCAGTTCACTCTTGGCGCAGTGAAAAGAGTTTTTACTGCGATTAAGGCCTCGTGTTTACCGCGGGGCCTCGCAATGGTGGGAACGATCGACATTTTGTTGGGAGCGCTGTGGATCATCTTTGTGGTTGGACTTATTTGGATGTTCGCAAAGTTCGCCCGCCCGCGCGTCCGCCGCCAATTCCTGGGCGTTTATTGTCTGGGCGTCCTTCTTTGTCTCCCCGCGCTCGGAATTGGTCGGCCATTCGGAATCGCATTACCAACGCTGGCTTTTATGACTGCGATCTCAATTACAGTCGGCGAAGTGTTCACTCAAATCCAAATGCGAGGTGACACCCGCGATTGGCAACGTCCGGCGGTAACAGCGGGAATAATCCTTGGCCTCGTGATCGGAATTGGTGGCGGCGTCCGACGCTCGCTCGAAGTCGCCGATTCCCTGCGCCCGAATTGTGCAGTTCGAGTACTGCGGGACGGCGAGTTTCTTTTTGATCAATTGAATCGCACGGTCACAATTCCGGCGCAGAGGCAAAACGCCGGCCTCGCGCGATTAGAAAGTTTTGGAATTCGCTCAGCCACCGACCTAACTCGACTGAAAGCCAATTTGCAAAGCAATCGCGCCTCGTACCGGCAAAACATACCAACCGGAAACAGCCTTTTCCTCTCCAAGTACGATTACCTGTCGTTCTAGTTACGGATTTCATTTGAGGGCGCCCTTAACTCTTAAAAGGCGCTCAGAATATCGGTGCCTGAAGCCTCGCTTACTTGCGCCGGGGAAGCACTATCCTAAAATTAACGTTTTGAGTACGGAAACGTCTATCGCGGTCACCGATACCGAGGCTCTAAGGCCGGCTCTCGCAACTGCCGGAAGCGAAGAGCCGACGCTGCGAATTCGTCCGACCAAGGGATGGGCCGCGCTGAATCTGCGCGAGCTCTGGAGCTATCGCGATCTGCTTTGGATCCTCGTCGAGCGCAACATCAAGGTGATTTACAAGCAGACTGCGCTTGGCATGGCCTGGGTCGCCCTCCAGCCACTGATTTCCGCTTCGGTTCTGGCATTAATCGCAGGCCGTGTCGCAAAACTGCCGAGTGACGGAACTCCGCATCTGCTCTTCGTTTTCTGCGGCCTGGCGATTTGGAACTATTTTTCCCAAACCGCCCAGCGCAGCAGTACCAGTCTGATAAACAACACCCAGCTCGTGTCCAAAGTCTATTTTCCCCGAATGCTAATTCCGCTTTCGCACACCTTCTCAACGCTGGTCGACTTTGCGGTAACGCTCATCATGCTTTCCGTTCTGATGGTGATCTATCATGTCGCGCCGACCCTTCGACTGCTCGCGATTCCAGGGTTTTTGTTTCTTACTGCAATCACGGCCACCGGTGTCGCGCTGTGGTTTTCGGCGCTGAGTGTGAAATATCGCGACACGAGTTACGCATTGCCGCTGTTTCTCCAAATTTGGTTTTGGGCCAGCGCAATTCTTTACCCTAGCAGCATGATCAGCTCGCCGCGTTGGCAAGCTCTATTCGCACTTAATCCAGTCGTTGGATTCGTCGAAGGCTTTCGCTGGTGCGTGCTGGGCCGCAGCGGCCTGACCGCAACAATGCTTTGGATCACGATCGGAATGTCGATCTTTGCGTTGCTTACCGGCGCCTTTTTCTTTCGCCGCGCTGAGCGCGACTTTGCCGACATAATTTAATCTCAACAACCAATGCCAGACGTCGCCCTTTCCATTCAGAACCTGAGCAAGTCTTTCCGGATTGCGCATCAACGCAGTGGTCGGCCGGGCTACAAAACATTGCACGACGAGCTCGTGACTTTGCCACGGCGTCTGATCAACAGGTTTCGCCGCAATGGAAAAGCCACGCACGAAACATTCTGGGCTCTGAAAAATATAACGCTCGACGTCAACAGAAGTGAAGTGCTTGGCATCATTGGAAGCAACGGTGCGGGCAAGAGCACCTTGCTGAAAATCCTGAACCGCATCACCGAACCGACCACCGGCGGAGTCGACGTCTACGGTCGCATTGGCGCTCTCCTCGAAGTCGGCACCGGGTTTCATCCTGAATTGACCGGTCGCGAGAACATTTTCCTGAATGGCGCAATCCTCGGAATGACTCGGGCCGAGATTAAACGAAAATTCGACGAGATCGTGGCTTTCGCAGAGGTCGAAAGATTTCTCGACACTCCGGTCAAGCGCTACTCTAGCGGGATGTATGTGCGGCTCGCCTTCGCAGTGGCGGCTCATCTTGATCCCGAAATCCTGTTAATCGATGAAGTCTTGGCCGTGGGCGATGCCGACTTTCAGAAAAAATGTCTGGCAAAGATGGAAGACGTCGCCGCGAACGAAGGACGGACAGTGATCTTCGTCAGTCACAACATGGATGCGATCCGCCGGCTTTGCTCCCGATGCATTCTGCTCCGGCAGGGCGAGATCGCTAGATCGGGTGATACATCTGCTGTTGTGGCTGCTTATTTGGGCGGCGAACAAGAGGTAAAGTTCGCTCCAGTCGTCCACTTCCCGCAAAAAGATGGAGATGCCGTGCTTGGCTTCGCTGGGCTTTACGGGCCCGAAGGTCACGCAACAGCTTCATTTAGTACGAGTGAGCCGGTCCTTCTTAAGTGTTTGTTCAATGTGCACCGGCGAGTCCAGGGTCTCCAGCTTTCCTTCGACGTCTTCAATTTTAAAGGGGACCACGTTTTTTATTCGACCACGTCGATGGCTGAGCCTGCGCTTTCGATCGAAACGGCTGGCGAACACAAAATTGCGGCCGTTATTCCCCGCCGCTTGCTCCTGCCGGGGAGCTATTCCATCGCTCTTGCTCTGCACGTGCCGAGAACAAAACTTTACGATCGGCGCCGGCAGGCGCTCACATTTAAGATCGTTGCCACTATGGCAGACAGGTTCGACGGCTTCTCGGGCGACGACCTGGGGCAAGTCTATGCAGACGTGAAATGGCAACGAGTCGATCAAGACGATATCGGCCCGCCCGTCGGCAATCCTGTTTCAATCTTGGCCTCTGGTTAGGCAAACCATTTAAACGTGAACACGCCTAAATCGGGCGGCACTGGTTCATCCGCCCCGATACGATATTTTTGCACATACTTCGATCAACGCTATCTGCGGCGCGGATTGGCAATGTATGAATCCCTCCGGCAACATTGTTCTCAGTTTAGGTTGTGGGTTCTCTGCCTTGACGCCGAAACGCACAATTACTTGAAAGAGATCAAGCGCTCCGATCTCGAGGCGATACCGATGGAAGAGTTCGAGCATAGTGATGAGCTCCTGAAGGCATCGAGGAAGAACCGGTCGCTCCTAGAATATTATTTCACCTGCACGCCTTC
>DATFWM010000677.1:0-4147 GCA_035259295.1 Blastocatellia bacterium
CTTGAATCGCCACTTCGCCGCCCGGCTCTGAAGCCTGCACGGCATTCAAAACAACATTGCTCAACGCTTCCCGTAGCGCTGCTGCTTGCGCGCCGCCAAGAGTCACATCGCATCGAGAATCAACAATCACCTCGACCCCACGCTCCTTGGCTTCGGTGCTTGCGAGAGTGACGGTCGCATCCAACAAATCAGACAGCTTGACCGGATGTGACTCGGCGTGGCTTGGTCGCGAAAACGCAAGCAACTGCGACACGGTGCGATTAAGGCGATCAATCTCACTGACTATCAAGCTCAAGTCGCGATCGTACTCCGAGAGCGTTCCTTCCTCCCGCATCACCTGCGCGATAGACTTGATCGACGAAAGAGGGTTCTTGACCTCGTGGGCGACTTGCGCCGCCATCTGCCCGAGCGTCACGAGGCGTTCACGAGTGGCAAGCTCGCGCTCTAAACGAACTTTTTCTTCAATGAGGCGGCAGGTTTCAACCTCGACCGCCACTTGCGCCGCCAGCACGTCGAGTATCGCGCGCTTCTCTGACGTAAGCGTATGCGCCTCCGCTGTGATCAGCATCAAGCCAACGAGATCACTCTCACTTCGGAGAGCGTAGGCGATCGTCGCGCCGATCGTTTTGAGTTCGTCGTCGCTCTCGATCACATCCGCGCCCCATTCGATCATCTTTTCGGCAACCCGATGCTCGGCCGTAGGCGTGTCCGTCAGATCGAAAGGCAAGATGCGGACGGCACTTAACTCAAGCCCCCGTCTAATGGTCTCTTCAGTGTAGTGGACCAGTGAGGCGAGTTCTCCGAAGCCTTCGGCGCCCGAAGACACTTGTCGCACTACGTCGCGATAGAGTCCGATCTCGCTCGCGAACAGCCTGTGAACCATCCGATCTATGATTCGAACCAGCGGACCAGCTAGCGCCACCATCCCGAGAATCAGAATGACCTCAACTACTCCGGGCGCGATCCCGAAGCGATTAACCAGAAACTGGTCCGCGCGCCTCACGCCGTAGGTGTACACTGCGATGAACACTACCGCGAACATCGCGTACACCAGGCTGTCTTTAACAGCCACGTCGACCAGCTTATGGCGGTAGACGTGATACGCGACGAAAAAGATCGGCAGCAGCGATGACAGAATGAACAACGCCCACGGCAGATCGTCGGGGCCTGAACGCAGGATCGCAACAACGACAAACTCGAACACGCCGTTCAACACCAGCAGCACCGCGAGCCGCTTGAACATCACTCGCTCTCGCACCGCGCGCGCATCGAGGCGATCCTTGATCGACCAATCCACCAGTGCTGAGAAAATCATCGACAGGAGGTACCAGATCGAATATGGAATCAGCAATACATGCAGCTTGAGCAGGTACGGACGATAGTCGCTGGTGTCTATGCGGTAGATCGCGTACGGGAGAAAAACCATTGGCAGGTAAAGTGCAGCGCCGATCAGCCTGACCGCGCGCAAGCTTAACTTTCTATAGTTGTCGAGTGCGGCCCAGAACCCGACGTGAGCGTGAAGCAACGCCGCCGGCAGCAGCGCGACTCCGGTCATCGCCAGCGTGTCCCACGCGCGCAGCAGCACAGTGAGGCGTTCGCTGCCAAGTAACAGCTCGTGAAATGTGATGAACAGATTGCCGAGGAACCAGACTCCGAGACAGAGGTTGAGGACTGTGATCAACCGAACTGGCTGGGAAAGTTTGTCGCGCGAGCCGAGCCCTCGGTTCCAGATCAACCACGCGACATACAAATGGAGCGTTGCGCCCATGGTGAACCCGACAAGTTTGAGAATTTGAATGGGAGACATAGACTACGAGAAGTCGACGTTGATACCCTGTATTCTGCCAGTCTCAGCAAATGCGCCGCAAGATTAGGATCGCGCAAGAAACCTGGAACCAAACTCGGCGGCTTTTAGTTTAACCCTACAAATCAGATAGTTGAAGCGGCAACACAACAACCGGGAGGTCAAGTAAATGGAGAATCTTTTGAAAGACACTCGCTACGGGATTCGCATGCTGATCAAGAGCCCCGGCTTCACCATCGTCGCTCTGCTTTCGCTGGTGCTGGGCATCGGTGCTAATACCGCGATCTTCAGCATGATCAGCGCGTTCCTGTTTGCGCCGCTTCCGGTGGACCAGCCCACCCAGCTTGTTTCGATATTCACAACCGACGTGAAGAACCCGGGACCGCTGCCGACTTCGCATCTCAACTATCTCGACTATCGCGAGAAGAACGACGTCTTCTCGGACGTACTAGCTTATACCTTCGCGGGCGTTAGCTTCAGCAGCGCGAGCGGCGAGAGCAAGCAACTTACCGCGCTGGTTGTTTCGGGCAACTACTTCGATGTGCTCGGCGTGAAGCCGCACCTCGGGCGAACCTTTCTGCCTGAGGAAGACAAAACGCCTGACACCCATCCGGTCGTTGTGTTGAGCTACGCTGCGTGGCAGCACGAATTCGGAGGCGATCCGGAAATCACGAGCAAGACGATTTCGTTAAACCGTCACGAGTTCGCGGTTGCTGGCGTTGCTCAGAAGGATTACACCGGCACGGACATCGGCGGCGGACCCGATCTGTGGGTGCCGATGATGATGCACAACGTGATTCAGCCGGGATTTGATTGGTACAACACGCGGCGTGGTCTGTTTCTGGCGATGATCGGACGACTCAAGCCCGGGACTAACATTGCTCAAGCTCAGGCATCGCTCACCGCGCTTGGCTCGCACCTCGAGCAGGAGTATCGCAACGACAACGAAGGCCGAAACGTCAAGCTGGTGCCACTGCTAACTGCTCGCAAAGACCCAACCGGCGACGGTCAGGTGATGCTGACTTCGAGCGCGTTTATGGGAGTCGCGGGAATTGTATTGCTGATAGCTTGCGCTAACGTGACCAACCTGTTGCTCGCTCGCGCAACGAAACGCAGAAGAGAGATCGCCGTTCGGCTTGCGATGGGAGCAAGCCGCCCGCGCTTGATCAGACAATTGATGACCGAAAGCCTCATCTTATCCCTTGCGGGAGGCGCGGTCGGCTTACTGGCGGCGGTGTGGTCAAAGGACGTGCTGCGGTCGTTGGTGCCGTTTGGCTTCGGCCCTAACCAGCGCGGCGGCGGCATTGACGCGCGAGTGCTCATTTTCGCATTCGTAGTCTCGATTCTGAGCGGCGTGATCTTCGGACTCGCGCCCGCGCTGCAAGCGTCGAAGTCGGATTTGGTGACGACGTTGAAAGGCGACATAACGCTGCCGATCGGCGCACGCGGGTTCAGGTTCAATTTGCGAAAAGCGCTGGTCGTCGCGCAAGTGGGTCTTTCGCTGTTTGCGTTGATAACCGCGGGTCTGTTCGTACGCAGCTTGCAGAAAGCGCAAGGAGTCAATCCCGGTTTCAATCCTGAAAACGTTGTTCTGATGGCTTTCAACCTCGGTCGCGAGGGTTACACTGAAGCGCAAGGGCGGAACTTCCATCGTCACGTGGTCGAGCGCGTGCGCGCGCTGGCGGGCGTTGTGAGCGCAACCGTGGCTCGCGACCGGCCGTTCGCCGGAGGGTTTCAACGAAGCGTGTTCATCGAAGGTCAAGAGCCTCCGCCCGGAGGACGAGGTGTGCTGGTGCAGACCAACAACATCGGGCTCGGGTTCTTCGAGACGCTCGGCATTCCGCTTCTGCGCGGGCGGGACTTCGCCGAAACCGATACTCAGCAGTCGCCGAAGGTTATGATCATCAATGAAGCGATGGCAAATCGCTTCTGGCCCGGTCAAGATCCAGTGGGCAAGCGGTTGAAGCTGTTTGGCGATCAGGACTTTCGTCAAGTCGTCGGCGTCGTTCGTGATACCAAGTACAACAGCCTGACGGAACCGCAGCGACCGTTCATGTATATCCCCTTGCTTCAGGAATACGCGCCCCAAATCAATTTACACGTGAGGATCGCATCCGACCCGAAAGGAATGATCGCGGCGTTGCGCGGCGAGGTGCAGTCGCTTGACCCAAGCCTACCGACGCTTAACATCGAGACGCTCACCGATAGAATCCAACGCTCGCTTGGCGGCGAGCGAACGCAAGCTACGCTAGTGGGATCGGCAGCGTTGTTGGCGTTGCTGCTGGCGGCGGTCGGGTTGTATGGCGTGATTTCGTACACGGTGGCGCAGCGGACGAACGAGAT
>DATFWM010000678.1:0-9041 GCA_035259295.1 Blastocatellia bacterium
GTGACGACAACGATCGGGCGGGGTGGGTCGGACTACACGGCAGCACTCATCGGCGCTTCGCTCGGCGCTGGAGCGATTGAGATTTGGACCGACGTTGACGGCTTAATGACCGCCGATCCGCGGGCGGTTGCGGATGCTCGACGGATTCGAGTGATCTCCTTCGCTGAGGCGTCCGAGCTTTCATACTTCGGCGCGAAAGTGCTGCATCCGAGCACCGTCCTCCCGGCGGTCGAGAAAGGAATTCCCGTGCACATCTACAACACTCACAATCCGACGTGTGAGGGCACGCTGATCGTGGCTGCTCCGCCACCGTCGCGTAACGTGATCAAGTCGATCGCGTTCAAGCGCGGCGTTACGATTGTCAATGTCACTTCGACGCGCATGCTCGCGGCGTTTGGATTTCTTCGGACCATCTTTGAAGTATTCGAACGCCATCAGACTTCGGTCGATGTCGTGACTACTTCGGAAGTGTCAGTGTCGATAACGTTAGACAACACCGAGCAGCTCGAGGCGATCAAGCGCGATCTGGGCGGAATAGGCGAGGTGACGGTCGAGCGGGACAAGGCAATCGTATGCGTTGTAGGCGACAACTTGAAGTCCACGCCGGGAGTGGCGAGCCGGCTGTTCCGCGCCATCGCGAGCACTAATGTGAACATGATCAGCCAGGGCGCGTCGGAAATAAACTTGACTTTTGTGATTGATGAAAACGAGGTCGATCGAGTCGTCGGCAGTCTGCACGACGAGTTCTTCACCGAGGTTGACCCGCAAGTCTTTGCGTGAGGGTCACGGCTCACCTCGCCCATACCCTAACCACGAAGGGAGATTCTCCTCACACCATCGACGGTATTCCTCCATATTGTCAAAGGAACGGTAAGTTGCATCGTCGAGCACAGGTTTGTAGGTGTGAATGAAGCTGTAGCGAAATCTGGTCTCAAGAGGACGGCGAGCGGCCGCCTCGAACTCCTCTAACCAGTCGGAAGAAATGCCGGCAAGTTCGCCGCTTGAGTTGTTGCGTTGTGTGCTCATTCCGATAGTTGCGCAGCTACACTAGTTGGGCATAGTGGCCGCGATGATATGCCAGGGGCTTATGCTCGGCGACGCCGGCAGTCTCGACCTCGCCCACAATAATAGTGTGATCGCCGCCGGGATAGGTGTGAACGATGCGGCATTCGATCGAAGCCAGCGCTCCCTCGAGCAGCGGCGCTCCGGTGACCCCTAAGCGATACCTGGCGCCGTTAAACCGGTCTTGGTCCTTGGACGCGAATCGTCGGGAGAGATGTTCCTGATCCTCGGCGAGGATGTTGACGGCGAAGTGGCGGCCCTCGGTCAGATAGTCGTGCACCGACGCGCGCTTGTCCACGCATGCCAGCACGAGAGGTGGTTCCAGGGAAACGGACGAGAACGCATTCACCGTTATTCCGACGGGCCGGTTGTCCAGTCCTGTGGTGGTAACTACCGTGACGCCGGTGACAAACCGGCTCAGCGCCATTCGAAACTCGTCCTTAGTTATTGGCATTGGCAAAAGTCAGTAGTCAGTAGCTACGGGCAACGGACTACTGGCTACTGACCACTTACTGCTTCTTATACTTGTCTATCAGTTGCTGCAAACCCTGAATAGAATCGTTGTGACGATACTTGTAGTAGGTCTGAAGATCCTGAAGCACTCGATCGTGAAGCTGTTGATATGCGGCATTACCTTCTGACAGGGCGACGGCGTGAGCAAAAATGTCTACTACTTCGTCCATCTTTGCCAGCGCCTGCTGAAGAACCGTATCCTTCATTGGCCCTGCCGAGAGCATTTTGTGTTTCTGCGCGAGCTGTTGGTACTCGTCATCTACCACCGTTCCCAGCAACACATAGGAAAACGGATCGGCGCCGTTCAGCGCCAACGCCTTGTCTATTTTGGCTCTGGCGCCGGCTTTGTCGCCACTGACGAACGAGATCATAGCGAGCGACTGGTAAAGCACCGGCAGCCATCGAGTCTGGTACTCACTCCACTTCGCGTCGTCAAATGCTTCAGGCTTCTTGCCCGATTCGATCAACTCTACCGCCTTGTTCCCGTACTGTTGGCTTTGCGCTGCGAATTTGGCGTTGTTCCTCTTGGCTTGATCGATGCCGATCAGCGAAACCTGAGTCAAGACGGCGAGGTCGTTGGCGTTCTTCGCCAGATACGACGCCGCCACGCGGAAAACGTCGTCCAGTCGCTCAGCTTTAGCGTAAGCGTCAATTAGAATCGGCTGGATAACATCAAGATCACTCGGCTCTTTGAAAACGTTCAGCAAATTTTCGAGCTGCGTTATGCGCTGAGCGTTATCGGTGGTCTTATTTGCTTCCTGCGCGACAAAACCCACAACTTTTGCCCGCAAGGTGCTCTTCGGATACTTTTTTATAAAGTCGGTCGCCGCTTGAAGCTTGGCAGCAGCATCCGGTGCCGCGGCGATCGCAGCCATGGCCTTTTGCTCGCCTTCCGACGCAGATTCCTGTTTGCTCTTGGTTTGATCTTTACCCTGCAAGCCCAGGGCTGATGATCGGGAACCCCAGGCGACCATAAGCGCAAGAGCGCACAATGCAACCGCCGTCTTCAGTGATATTGTTTTCATGATACCTCGTTCTTCTTGAAGCAGATTTGGGCGCGAGCGTTTCCACTGCGGCGTTTGATATTGTGCACGATGGCGGTTGTCATTCGCAAGCGCCGAGTGGTTTTGGTATCGCGAGCGGTAGCGAGCGCTCTCCGATTCGATTTCCAACTCGCTCGCTACCGCTCGCGGTACTTAAATGGCATCCCCAAGGCCGCGTTTCAGGCAACGTGAAGCTCGCGCAACTGAGTCTTACGCTTTGGCGTATTCAGATCAGTGCATTAGAATTCCAGAAGGAGTCCTTAACCACCAGACCCCGCCGGAGGAACGAACGTGAGAACTAGGTTTGATGCAGCCGCAACCGTGATCGCTTTGTTAACGATGTCAGTCGCAACCGCGCTTGCGCAGGATTGGGACCACGCCGTTTCGCTATTCAATCAGAAGCAATACCGGCCCGCCATCCGCGAGTTTCACGCGGTCCTGAAGGCCAATCCTGACGCCTGGCAATCCTGGTACTACATCGGCGCCAGTCATTTCTTTCTTCAAAGCTACGAAGACGCAATCGACGCTTTCCAGCATTACATCAAGAGCGCGGAGAAGGACGACAAGGCCCAGGCGAGCGGAAGCTATTTCATCGGGATGTCATATTACCAGTTGAAACAATACGACAAGGCGATTCCCTCGCTGGCTCGCTACGTCGCGCTTTCAGAAAAGGGGCAGCAAAAAATCGAGACCACGGCGCGCGCAGCGTTGGGGCGCTCTTATATCTTCGCCAATCGTTTCAGCGAAGCCATCCCGGTGCTAACTGCGGCGGCAGCCGAGATGAAAACCAACGCGACGAATTACTACTACATAGGCTTCGCGCAAAACAAGCTTGGACACAGCGACCCGGCGATCGGGGCGCTCAACCAGGCTCTGGCAATCGATCCGAAGGATGCGGACTCGCTTACGCTGCTGGCCGATATTTATTTCTCGCAGCTCCGCCAGAATCCGGCGATTGCCGCCAAGTTGATTTCAGTGGGCGAACGGCTGCTCGCGGTTCGCGACGACGAGCGCGCGTGGGGGTTGCTGGGACAGGCTTACTTGATCGACAAGCAATACGCGAAGGCCGCTCCGTTGCTCGACAAGTTCGCCCGCGCGCACGCCGACTCTTCCGGCGCGTGGTACAACCTCGGCGTGGCCTTGTCTCGCTCCTCGCAATGGAAGCCTGCGGCGGAGGCGTTGGAGAAGACGGTCAAGCTGGCACCAACCAATCTCGCAGCGCTTCTGGAGCTGGGCTACGTCTACGAGAGCGACAAGCAGTACGAAAAGGCGCTTGCTGCTTATCAGCGCGCATATGATGCTTCGGGGCAGCGCGACGACACCGCTCGCGCCGGGATCGAACGCGTCAAGCAGGCCAAGCCTCAAGGACAATAAATTTGGAGCGCGGCGGCGAGTCTTCGGGACGCCGCTTCGGCTTGCTCGTTCGCGAGTGAAAACGGCGTCTCGACGACTCGCCGCCCCACTCCAAAAAGAATAGAATTTTTCTGTGCGCAGTGTATCAAAATACCAGACGTCGCTTGCAGCTTTTCAAAGCATAATCCTCATTACAACTTTGCTGGTTCCCGCGGCGCTCTCGCAGAGCGGACGAGGAAGACCGAAGATTCCTCAGCCGGGTCCCTCAGCTTCTCAGCCGCAGCCGATCAAGGTGCCCGCCGCGACCGCCGTGATTAAACAGGATCAGACAGGCACCACCTCCCGTTTTGTTCTTCGAAACGGAATAACCGTCATTATAAGCGAACAACACAGCGCCCCGATTGCGGCTGCCGTGGTGTATTTCAAGGAAAGCGCCGTTGGGGAATCTTGGTCCTTGAGCGCGACGCGACGGCTTCTTCAGCGCGTGATTTTGAGGGGCAGCGTACTTCGTCCCGGCGATCGCGCCCTGGCTGACCTGCGCGCAATCGGAGCGGCAGCCGAAGCAGACCGCTCACGCGACGGCGCAAGTCTTTCGGTAGTCGCCCCAACAGACAAGTTCATCGAGGCATTGGCGATTCAAGCCGATATGGTTCAGAACCCATCGCTCGACGAAGAAACGATGCGGCGCGAAGTCCCGCTTGTGATCGAAGAAGAAAAGCGTTTACCGGTCGAACGCGACAGGCTGGACCTTCTTGTAGACTTCGCTGATCGACGGCTACAGCGTCTGATCGACTTCGACGACGCGAGCGCCTATTCGCTGGGGCGAGTCTTCAACCTCGCCTTCATCGGCGTGGCGTCCGTGTCTCCTGAGTCGTTGCGCTCGATGACCAAGCAGCAGATTGTTGAGTTTTATCGCATTCACTATCGTCCCGAGAACTTGATCGTGTCGTTGGCGGGCGACGTCTCGACCTTCAACGCGCTTGTTCAGATACAGCAGCTCTACGGAGAATTTGGTGCAGCTCAAAACAATGTGACCTCGGTCTCACAAAGCAAACCTGCGCAATCCTCCGCGTCTGTTTCATCGGGAGTACAAGAGCCTGCAGTGTCCAAACAAATGCCGATGACGGAACAAACGAAGCTTCGCTACACGGCGGAGCGCGCAGACACAAGCCAGTCTGTTGTCAGCGTGGGCTTCCGCGTGCCCGGCGCCGAATCGAAGGAATGGCCAGCGATCGAGCTGTTGGCGGCGCTTGCGGGCCGCGGACGAGCGTCGCGCTTGAACCGCGCTTTGATCGACGAGCAGATCGCCGCGAACGGCGTAGGGTCGAACTACCTGGCGCTGAACGGAGCAGGGTTGCTTACATTTCAGATTCGGTTGGCCGCCGGGTCTCGCGAGGGTACGTCGATTGACAAAGCCGAGGCGGCCCTGTTCAAAGAACTAGACCGGCTGCGTCGCGAAGTCCCGAGCGAGTCGGAGATCGCGCGCGCAAGGGCGGTGCTGGAAAAGAAGTTCATTGACGAGAACGCCAATTACCTCGGTCGCGCAGGGATGCTTGCTCGCGCTGAGGCAGCCGGTACAGGTTTCGCCGGGGTGCTCGGTTACCGTGCGCGTATTCGGGCTGTCACCGCGGAAGATGTGCGCCGAGCTTCGGCCAGATACCTGGCGCTCTCGAGTACTTCGGTTCACGAGTACGAGCCCTTCTCTTCCGCGCTTCGCACGTTCGACGCCGAGTCATTCGCGAAGACCGTTACGGTGTGGGCGCCCGGCTTTGCTCAACCGGTCGACAGCGCTGAGGTTCGCGCCGTCGGCGCCAAGTCGTCTCCCACTGTCGCGCAAGGACCCGAGCGCGCGCCGGAGCGACAAACGATGATCGAATCCGTTCAGCCGCTGCCGATAAGAGATTTCTCGACGCTGAACGGGCCGAAGGCGTTCGTGCGCGAAGATCACTCTCAGCAGAATGTCACTGTCGCGATCCTATTTCAGGGAGGTCGCGACATCGAAGACACTTCTACCAGCGGCACGACCGAGCTAATGCTGCGATCGATTCTGTACGGCACGCCACGCCGAACCGGCTCGCAGATCACGGACGAGCTTGAACAGCTCGGGGCGAATGTGCGGATCGTTGTCGAGCCGGACTTTTTTGGGTTCGTTTTAAGCGCGCTCTCACGAAACGCTGATCGAGCGTTGAAGCTCTTGCGCGACGCGATCGAAGAGCCTGCGTTTAGAGACGACGACGTTGTGCGGGCAAGGCTCGGGCAAATCGCACGGATACGCAGGGAGCGCGACTCGGGTGTGGCGCGATCGCGCGAACTGCTGCTTGAGGCGCTTTTCCCGGGACATGCGTACTCGCTGCCGAAGCACGGTCGGGAAGAAACCGTAACAACGCTCACGAGCGACAAGCTGCGAGACTGGCACTCGCGACTGATCAAGCGTCAGCTTCCGCTTGCTGTAATCGTCGGCGACACGGACGGCTCGGCGCTGGTGTCCTCACAGCTCGCCGAGGGCTTTAGACGCCGCGATCTTGACGCCGTGATACAACTGAAGACTGCTCAACCCGCAACCGCTGCCGAAAGAGCCGAGTCGCGTGGCCGCGACCAGACAGCGATTAGCGTCGGGGTGGTGGGTCCAAAAGCGAACAGCGGAGACCTGGACGCGCTTCAGTTGATTGAAGCTGTGATGAATGGAGAGGGAGGCCGACTAGTGAGCGCGCTACATTACACACAGAATGTGGCGCTGACTGCTGCGCTTTCCGACGATACGATGTTTGCGGGTGGAGCGATCGCCGCTTGCACGCTAACCTTACCCGAGAACGAGCCTGGCGCGCGAGCGGGACTGATGAAGGAGCTGGCGGCGATTGCGCGCGACGGACTGTCAGGAAATGAGCTGACAAGCGCAAAGGCGTTGGCGGCGACGTTGCAGATTCAGTTGCTACAATCGCAAGAGCAACACGCGCTGGAGTACGCGCGAGCGATCTTCTACGCCAAGCCAGCCTCTGACGTGGACAGTTTTGCCGAGCGATTGTCCAAGCTGAGCATTGACGACATCAAGCGAGTTGCATCGGCTTACCTGAAGCCATCCGCCGCCGCAACCGCGGTAGTTCGAGGCACGTCACGAAAGGCGCCCCAATAAACTTGAGCCAATGAACAAAGCACTGAGTCTTGCGGCTTCGCTGTTGATCCTGTTTTCAATTGGAGCCTCGCCGGGGTCACGATCAACTGCGCTACGATTTGAAGTCACGATTGCTAGGCAGCTTATTTCGTCTCCGCAGAGCGGGCGCTTGTTTGTCGTGATGAGCCCGAAGAATCAACGGGAACCGAGGCTTACCATCGGCGAGACAAGTTTGGACGCGTCGCCGGTCTTTGGTCGCGACATAAACAACTTTGATCAGGGCATCGTCGGCACAGTAGATCAGAGTTGTGGGGCGTTTCCTATAGAGAGCCTCGCGCGGCTTCCCGCCGGCGATTATTTCGTTCAGGCGTTGTTCGATTCAAACATCGATCTGCGATCGGTGAACGCGCCGGGAAATCTTTACAGCGTCCCGCGTAAGATTCATCTCGATCCGGCTCGTGGCGAGACTGTGAAGATCGAGCTAACGGAGAAGATCCCGGACGAGCGTTTGCCGCCCGACACCGACTACGTTAAGTACGTAAAGATCCAATCGAGGCTGCTTAGCAAGTTTCACGGAAGACCGATTTACTTGCGGGCCGGTGTGATCTTGCCGCGGGGTTTCGACGACGATCCGGCCAGGCGTTACCCGTTGCGGGTTCAAATCGGAGGTTACGGCGAACGATTCACCGCCGTTCAGCCAATGATGACCGTCGGCTCGAGCTTTCAAAGCGCGTGGCTCAGTGGCGACGCGCCGAGAATGGTCTTACTTCATCTAGACGGTGATGGCCCTTATGGAGATTGTTATCAAGTCAACTCCGAAAACAACGGTCCTTATGGCGACGCGGTCACGCAAGAGTTGATCCCTTACGTCGAGCAGAGATTTCATTGCATCGGGCAGCCGAGGGCGCGAGTGTTGGACGGAGGATCGACCGGCGGTTGGGTCGCTCTTGCGCTGCAGATCTTCTATCCAGATTTTTTTGGCGGCGCGTGGTCGGGTTTCCCGGACGGCGTAGATTTTCGCGCGTTTCAGCTCATCAACATCTATCAGGACGACAATGCCTACATAAGCAAACACGGATTTGAGAGGCCAAGCGCGCGTGAGTTGAACGGCGACGTGCGCTTCACGATCAGGCACGAGTGTCAGATGGAGAATGTAATGGGGCTGGGCGACAGCTATGCGATGTCGGGCGAGCAGTGGGGCGCGTGGAACGCAGTCTACGGGCCTCGCGGCGCCGACGGGCGGCCCGCTCCGCTGTGGGATCCGAAGACCGGTAAGATCAACCACCAGCTAGTCGAGCATTGGAAGAAATACGATCTTCGGATGGTTCTCGAGCAGAACTGGAAGACGTTGGGACCGAAGCTTCGCGGCAAGCTGACGATTTGGGTTGGCGAGGCGGACGATTACTTTTTGAACAACGCGGTGCATTTGCTCGACGAGTTTCTTTCTAAGGCCGACCCGTCTTTTGAGGGAAAGATCATCTACGGTCCCGGTAAGGGTCACGGGTGGATGCCGTTCAGCCAGCGAGAGATCATGGATCAGATGGCGTCGGCAATTGAGAAGGCGCGAAGATAGACCACGGATGCATCCGATCGGACGGATGATCACGGATCAAGTCTGTGTGAATTAGTCGAATCCTAGTTATCGTTGCTCTATTCTGTGGCCGACGCCCTATTTAATTGGATTTAGCAGTTGTTGTCTGCAGCTTCTCAGCCCTCTTGCTGATCTTTCCGCTGAGTTCGATGATGCCCTCCAAGTCGCGTGCGGCTTGCATTTGAAGCTTGGCGTCAATCGAGCCGTCGCCGTAGAAAACAGGGTTCGTCAAGAAGCTCGTCATTAGCTGTTTGAGCTCTGAGAGCGACGCGCGGAGGTGGTAATCGTCAATGTCGCCGGAAGCTTTTTTCTTCTTGTCGGCAACAATCACAGGAAGCACAAGGTTCGATTTCAGCCTTGTCGCTCGTTT